>NZ_JBEXCY010000157.1:0-27469 GCF_040605515.1 Dactylosporangium sp. NPDC005572
CCTCACCTAGCCAGTGGCCTGGGGAGACTCTGCGGAACTCCGACACGCGTCCCCAGGCGCGATCATGTCGTCGCAAGGTTACCGTACGCCCGTTCTATCCGGTCAGCCGTGTAGCGGCGGCTGTGAAGACGCCACAGCCCTTTAGGTGGTCATTCTTGGGCTGTTACGGCGGGGGCCTGCAGGTCGGCGTAGTGCCACGCCGTGCGTCGACCAAGGACTGACTCACGTCGGGCACACGATCTTCGACCTTCTGAACCAGTCGACCCGTACTCCGTCGCTCATTGACGAGCGTTGTCCGTACGGTCGCGGGGCTCGTCAAGGATGGCCTCGTCCGAGCGGTGCCAACTGAGACGGTCTTGGTCGTGGCATGTCTACGCGATTCCGTGTCAGCCGTCCGCCGGCTCGCCGCTGCTGGCGTGCTTCCCGACGAAGTGCCGGAGAGCAGTGCAGGGATCTGTCGGCGCGTCTCTCATTGGGGTCGCGAAGAGGTGGGCAACCGAGTCCGGCACGCCGCTACGGCGAGCGCGGTCAAAGGTCCACCATCTGGGGAGAACGACCTGTTGTTGCGGTTCCGCAACTCCGCCTTGTCTGGGCCGAAGCCGCTAACCAAACTCCGAAAGTCGAGCCGAATGGCGGACCCAAGGTCATGCGAACGTCGCCGAGGAACCCACCATGCGCGTGCCTTCCCGGTAGGTCATCGACATCTCGACACGCGTGACTACTGTCACCATCGCAGCCACCGGGTTACCCTGTCGCGGCGATGTCGTACCGGGAGTGCTGCAATGAGGCCGCGTAAGGCATGCGGTTAACGGAAGGCAAGTCATGAGTCTAGGGCCGCGCATTCGTGAGGTGGTTGCGCTGTGACTACTTGGACTCCAGGGATCTCCTTCAAGGCAGTCGTAGGCAGCGCGCCCGTGTCCTACATCCGCGAACGTCTCGGTGCCGACCTGTGTGCCCTGCTCGACTTGATCGAAGGAGGAGCCGCCGGCGAGGAGAGGCTTCGAGCGGTTGCGGTAGGCGCCATTGACGCGGAGCGGTTGCTCGCCGACCCGGACGATCGGGAGCGGTTCTTAGCTCTCTTGCCTGCGGCCAAGCAGACGGAACTGGCTCAGCGACTCGAGCGTGCAGAGGCGCGCCAAGCGCCGATGGACTACCTCCGCGCGCTGAAATGGACCACGGAACAGCGCCACGAACTGATGGAGTTCCTCGGTTTCACCGCCGACAGTATGCCCGTCGCCCCTCACTCCACCCGCGACGACGCCGACACGGAGTACGGCCTCTTCCCGCATCAACGCGATGCCGCAGCCCGCGTACGAGAGCGCCTCTACGATGGCCTTCGTCGGGTGGTCTTGCACCTGCCCACTGGCGTCGGCAAGACCCGCACCGCTATGAACATGATCTGCGACCACCTGCGGCTACACGAGCCAACGCTCGTGATTTGGCTCGCCCACGGGCAGGAACTGCTCGAGCAGGCCGCCACCGAGTTCGAGCGCGCCTGGACGAAGCTCGGCGACCGAACGGTAAGCGTGCTGCGCATATGGGGGACCGCCGACGCGGAGTTGGCCGACGTGTCCGACGGCATCGTCGTTCTTGGCCTAGAGAAGGCGGTGTCTATCGCCAAGGCCAACGTGGACTTTCTGCGACAACTCGCGGCCCGAAGCAGCCTTACCGTGTTCGACGAGGCCCACCAGATCATCGCCCCGACATATCAGCGCGTTGTCGATGCCCTGACCATCCGCCCCGACGCCAGCCTGCTCGGACTGACGGCGACACCCGGCCGAACCTGGTCGGACATCAGCAAAGACGAGCAGCTCTCCGAGTTCTTTTCCCGGCAGAAGGTCATGTTACGCATCAAGGGCTATACCAACCCGGTGACAGCCCTGATTGATCAGGGCTACCTGTCGAAGCCCACCGTGACGACGGTAACGTCGCAGACCGGCCTCCACCTATCTGAGCAGGACCGGCGCGCGCTCGCCGCGTCGTTCGACATCCCCACTGATATCGTCGCCCGCCTTGCCCATGACGAGCAGTGGAACCTTCAGATTATCCGCATCGTCCTCGACCTCGTCGATCGACACCGCAGGGTCCTGGTATTCGCAGCGTCGGTCGACCACTGCCGACTCATCGCGGCGGTCCTCTCGGCGCTCGGACTAGACGCGGCGTTCGTAACTGGCGAGTCCTCAGCCCGCCACCGCAGCCAAGTAATCAGTCGCTTCAAGAGCGGCGGACGACGACCAATGATCTTGTGCAACTACGGAGTTCTCACCACCGGATTCGACGCTCCAGCGGCCAGCGCCGCAGTCGTCGCCCGACCCACCAAGTCTCTGGTGCTATACAGCCAGATGGTCGGACGGGTCATCCGCGGCCCAAAAGCCGGCGGCACACCTACCTGTGAAGTCATCACCGTCGTCGACCCGCAATTGCCCGGATTCGGCGACATTGCCGAGGCATTCATGAACTGGGAAGACGTATGGGAGACAGCGTGACCGACGATGCGAGCAGCTACCGAATCGTCAGTCCCAAACTGACGGTCAAAGCTATGCGCGACAGCGGATACAAGAGCACCGCCTACGCCCTTGCCGAACTGATCGACAATAGCATTGACGCCAACGCCACGATGGTCGAGGTCTTCGCATGTGAAAGCCCCGTCCAGCTAGCCTCGCACATCCGCCACCGCATCGACACCATCGCCGTACTCGATAATGGCACCGGCATGGACCCGGTCATGCTGCGACGCGCCCTAAAATTCGGCGACAGCGGCGGTGACACGAGCCGCAAGCGGATCGGTCGCTTCGGCATGGGGCTTCCCAACTCCAGCATGTCGCAGTGCACGAAGGTCGAAGTCTGGTCCTGGACCGACGGCCCTGGAAACGCTATGTACACGTACCTCGATCTGAAGGAGATCGACCAGGGCCGCGACGATGTCCCCGAGCCGCGACGCGACCCGGTACCGGAGTACTGGCGAAATCTGAGCGAAGCCTTGTCAGACACCGGCACGCTCGTCGTGTGGACCGATCTGGACCGGGTTCAGTGGTACGGGGCAGCCGCAACCCTGCGTAACACAGAAGAGCTGATCGGACGGGTATACCGGCACTACATCAATGATGGTCGAGTCGACATCAGCCTGGTCCCCGTGTCCAAGGGCGAGGTCGTGGACGGAGACCAGTACGCGCGGGTCAACGACCCCCTGTATCTCATGGCGCCCTCGTCGACGCCGGCACCGTTCGCCGACGTCCCGATGTTCGAACCGTTCGACACAGGCAACCCCGACGAGCCCGGCGTGGTGCCTTTCCCAATAACGCACAACGGCCAGACCTTCACGGTCAAGGTGAAGGCGACCATCGCGCGACCAGAAGCCCGCCGTTACGACGTACCAGGTCACCCCTGGCCACCGAACTCTAACCCGAACGTCGACCCAGGTAACCACCCCTGGGGCAAGCACGCCAAGCGGAACATCGGTATCTCATTGGTGCGTGAAGGTCGCGAGCTCGATCTCGACACGGCATGGGCGATCGGCTACGACCCGATCGAGCGGTGGTGGGGAGTCGAGATTGATTTCCCTGCCGCTCTCGATGCGGTCTTCGGGGTAACCAACAATAAGCAGAACGCGACCATCTTCTCGTCGTTGGCACATTTCGACTGGGCGGCGGAGGCCGAGACGGAGGAGACCGTCAAGGCGTTCAAGGAACGGCTCGCCGAACTCAACGACCCACGCCTACCGCTTATCGATCTCGCCATGTACCTGGAAAAGAAGCTGCTCGGCCCGATGCGGCGGAAGCTCCGGCAGCAACGTGTCGGCAGCCGCAAGGGCAAGAATCGCCACGGCGAGGACGCGGCATCAAAAGCGTCGGACACGGTGAAACGACGCCGTGAGGAGGGCCACACGGGCAAGACTGACGAGCTAGACGAGCAGACCAGCACCGACGACAAGCGCGCCCAACAGATCGAGTCGCTCACGCAGCGCCACCACCTGGACGGAGACACTGCGCAGTCCCTCGTCGACGACGCGCTGGCGCAGGACACTCGAGCCCGGTGGATCTCCAGCTACCAGGACACTCCGGCGTTTTTCAGTATCGACTTCATGGCTGGCATGCTTCAAGTGATCTTCAATACCAAGCATCCATCGCACGGCGAACTGATGGCCGTCCTTGAGGACGTGCCGGAGGACGCCAGCGTCGACGACCTACGCCGCCGGCTTAACCAGGCTGCCAGCACCTTCCGGCTGCTTCTCTTCTCCTGGGCCCGCATGGAGGACGAAATCCCGCCCAACGACCGGCGGCGCGCAAGAGTGATCGAGGAAGCGCGGCAGGACTGGGGCCGTTACGCCCGCGACTTCATCCAGGACGAGGATGACGACGAGTGAGCGAAGCCGGCCGAGTCTGGGCCCAGGTCGAGAACCTGCTTCGACCAGCTGAACAGCGCGTCGTCCTCGTCGCTCCCTTCATCAAACTGGACGTCTTCGAAGCCGCCGTCCGCACCGTGCCCCGCACAGTCACCGACATCACCTGCGTCACCCGCTGGTCGGTGGCGGAAGTGGCCGCCGGCGTGAGCGACACCGAGATCCTCGAAGCGGCGCAGCGGGACGGCCGCGTCGCCGTCTTGCTGTGCCACACGCTGCACGCAAAGCTATTCCTCGCCGACGACCGATGCCTCGTGGGGTCAGCGAACCTGACCGGCAGGGCCACTGGCCGCGTTCCGCAGCCGAACCTGGAGATCCTTGTCAACGTTGCGGCCTCCCATCCTGAAGTGCGACACCTCCTCGACCGCATTCAGGCAATGGCAATACCGGCCACGGCGAACATCGCGGCCTCTATCCGGGAACAGGCGGACCTGCTACGCAAGGACCGGCCGATGATTGTCACGGGGGAGGCGGATGAGCTACCTACGCGCTGGTACCCCACCACCAGGCGGCCTGACCGGCTCTACACTGCATACCGGGGCCGCGGCGATTTCTCCGCTGCGGTACGCGAAGGAATCGTTTACGACCTCGCCCACCTTGATGTCGCACCTGGCTTGGATGAGCCTTCGTTCAACGAGGCAGTTAGGCTACGCCTGCGCTCCATTCAGGAGATCCCGGGACTACTCAAGGACGGAATTCTCAACAGTCTCGAGCTACAAGAGGTCATCGCCGATCACACCGGGATGGATAACCGGGAAGCCCAGCGCGCAACCGAGACCATTGCCGCATGGCTACGGTATTTCGACAGGTTCTACACAAACGTTGCGTCCTGGGAGCTTCGACCGGGGCGGGAGCTGCGCCAGCCCTGACTCAGCCGCCGGGCAGGGCGGTCGCACAGATGGACAACCTCAATGCCGGCACCTCGACAGCGTCAGGCGAACCGGCGCTTCCCAGGCGAAATGTTCCGCAGGCGGCTTGGAAAAGTGGGGTGGCATGCGCGACAGCGCGACGATCTATGAACGCCTGATCCGGATCCTTGACGCGCGGCTACCGGTCGTGGCTACCCAAATTCGCGAAGAGGTAGCTCGAGGTCAGCTACTGCTGGGTTCCAAACCTGTCGATCAAGGAACGGCAGGAACGCCAGACGTCGCTGCGGGAAGCCAAGCTACAAGGCATCGCCAAGGAAGACATGGCAGCCGCCCCCGGACACAGGCGACGACCGATTGATATCGCGACCACACCTACCGTCGCGGCACGAGCCTGCTCGCCGAGTGGGGTTATCCGGAACCGGGGATCTGGGGGCCCGTGAGAGCCCCTCAGTCGTCGGCCATGCTGTGCGCCTTCTTGCCTCTCGTCGTGTTCGCCTCGACGACCGAGCGACCCGGTTCGCCATGCCGGTCGAGCTCCTCGAAGCCGTGGTCGCCGCGGGCACGGAACCGGACGGCGACGGCTGGCAAGCGAGCAGTGTGCAGCGACCTTGGGGCACAAAACGAACCGCATCACTGAGACGCCGTGGTCGACGGCCCGTTATCTCGATCGGCTGCGGCTGTTATGCGGTGGTGGGATCGAGAAAATTCATCATAGCCAGAGTGGGTTCGTTCTGTCCTGTCAGGGCGTCGACCAGCAGTTCGAGGCCGTAGTTGGCGTGCTCTGTTGCTAGTTGCACGACGTCGCGGGGATGGGTGAGGATCTCCTCGCCACGCAGGCCGAGCGCGATCAGTTCCAGATGGATGATCCGCCATGGATCGCTGCTAAGGATTGTGCCATCCATGAACTTGGTACGCCTGTCCGGCAGAGGCCGCGTTTGGTTGTCTCGGATGCCAAGGCAGAACGCGATCCACCACGCGTCGACCTGACGAGAAAACGGCTGATTTGCTCCGACGTGCTCACGGATCACGCGGTGCGAGTCCTCGGGCATGAACAGGTCAATGGAGGCGTACCGATTGATGACCTCTGCCACTAGACCGTCGCCTCCATGTCCCGGAACACCAAACCGTGCGCATTGTCGATGTGGCGTGCGCAGATTCGGCACGCCTGCTCGTGGGTACAGGAACACGCCCGGACCTCGGGCTGGTCACCAAGCCAGTCGTACACGAGATCGGTCGGATAGTCCTTGCTACATGAAATCGTCACGAACGCGCCGGCATGCTGGCCGAGCAGATCGCCGACATCCATGATCTCGGACCGGGTCAGCAGCAGGATGACCTGATAGGGCGGTTCATCGCCGGTCGGTGGATGGGTGATGGTGTTGACCATCCGCTGCTTCACGCTGGCGGAAACCATGCCGAGCGGAGTGTCGATCAAGCGTGGTGCGGTGATGCCGGCGACCTCCATGAGCGACCAGATGAAGGCGAGTGTTAGCGCGCGCTGCGAGGCGCCGTTGAGCTCGTAGTCAGTGTCGAGGTTCGTGCCGTTCTGACTCTCGACCACGATGTCGAAGTTCCCGGTGATCGATACGCCTTTGAAAACACCAAGGTGGGCATCTGGTTCGGCGCCGACAATTGAGAGAAAGATCTCCTGCAGGCGGGTCGAGACCTTTGCGACGTACTCGCCTTCAAGCCGCCCTTGGACGCGTTCAGCGAGCAGCCGTAGTTCTTCGGCTACGTCACGTTTGATGATGAGGTCGCGGTTGGCCCTGTTCTTCTGGGTGACTTTTGTGAGTTCCTGCTCGCGTTCTTCGAGCTGCCGTCCCAGCGACGAGATGCGTTCCGCGATGCGTCCGAGCTCCAGGACTCCGTCGCCGATCTTCTTGTTAACGGCGGCGAGCTCGTCGGTGAGGGTGCGGACCCGGGTGTCGTCGATGCGACTGCGCTTGGTTTCTGCTTGCTTGAGTTCGACGTCGGTGCGGGCGAGGTCGTCGCGGGCGGCCGTGTACGCGGCCAGCGTCGCCTCGCGTTTCGCCGCAAAGGCATCGACATCGGCAGCCGCCACGACGAGTCCCCGCGCTGCATAGCGCAGTTCGGTCAGTCGTTCGGCCATCTCCGAGTTCTCGCGTTGCTCGTCGATCAACCGCTGAACGTGCTCACGTAGATCCGAGCCGGGGTGCAGATCCGACCCGCAGATGCACTCGCCGTCTTCAAGGCGATCTTCAAGCACCTTCAGCGACGTGTTCGGAATGACGCGCCGGTCGGCGAGTTCCTCGAGCTTCGCCCGGCCGTCTTCAATGCCAGCAGCCGCAAATGCCCAGGACAACGGTTGGCCCTTGAACACGGATCGCATTTCGGCCAGCGCTGCCTGCTCACGGCCGCGGTACCCCTGGATCCGTGTCTTGAGTGTGCTGATCTGCGCGTTCAACTCGTCGAGGTCGCCGATGCCGCGTAGTTGCGTGAGTTCGCGGTCCCACTCGTGCTGCTGAGTTTCCATGGACTTCTGGCGAGCTTCGATGTTCGACCGAGAGTTTTCCTGCTCGGCTATCTGCCGTCGGAGCGTCTCGCAGAGGTCTTCGAGCTGCTCGGCGTCCTTGCCGCTCTCCGCGGACACTCGGCGCTTGAGGTTGCCGTGAACGTACTTGAGGTCGCCGACGGAGGACGTCAGCTGCTCGATACCGAGCAGCTCTCGGATGGCTTGGTGCACCTTGCTCTGCCGTTCGTGCGAGTGCACTCGGCCTGAGATGAACTTCTGAATATCGTCACCGTTGGTGAAGAACAGGTCGGACAGACGCTGTGGAATGAGCCGCTCGATCCACGCGTCGGCTGGGAGAACCGGCTTGTCACCCTCTGGGGTCAGCCGAAAAAGCGTGACGGTGTCTTGGCCGCGCCGTGGCGGACCATCAGCTTGCGGAGTTTCGAGAACCAGACGGCGTAGCCGGTAGTCGCTGCTCATACCCATGTCGTCGGTGTGCTCGAAGACGATCTCCACCTCTACCGCCACGGGCCTGCCGGCGGGGCAGAACGTCGAGGTGAGCCGGGGCGCGTCGACGTTAGCGACCTTGGCCAGTCCAGCGATCCCGTATAGACCCCACAGCATCGCGTATAGCAGGGTCGTCTTGCCGGAGCCGTTCTCGCCGCGGATGACGGTCAGTGGTCGTGCCGGGTCAACGGAGAAATGGATCTTGACGTCGCGCATCAGCTTGAAGCGGATGATGTGCACTGACTTGATGAGCATCAGCCTTCTCCACCCGCGACGACGGCAGACCGGCCAAGCGTGTCGACGATCTTGGTCACGTCATCTCGACGGTGGCTTGTGTGCGCTTGGGACTGCAGCACGACGACAGCGTCCAGCGCCTTCACCAGTGTGGCCCGATATCCCGGGTACCTTTCTTCAATGGCGGATACTTCCTGTTCAGCGACGTCATGGATGCGGGGGGTGACTGCCATTGGAGACCTCTGCCTTAGATGGTGCGCTCCAGCCTGCTGATGACCGTCCGGGGACCGTCAGGGTCGTACTCGTTCTCTGCCGCGCCGGCGAACTCGCGAGCGCGGGCAAGCTCGCCGGTGACGATGCCTCGGCCCTCGCCGGTCTCGTCACCTGGGGGTAATACGATGAAGTCGTGAAGGGTGGCATGTGCCTTGCCTTCGGCCCGCCGAAGGATCCGGCCGCGCCGCTGCACCCACTCCCGACGGACCGTGCTCGACGCCAGGATGTACGCCGTGTCGGTCTCCGGTAGGTCGATGCCCTCGTCGAGTACCTTCATCGCAGTCAGCGCTTGGTACTCGCCGTGGCCGAACGCTTCGAGGTAGCGCTCTGCCCCCCGGCGGCCGGTCTCTGCATTCGTGAATTCGTGGAACCGGATGCCGAGTCGCCGCAGGAGGGCGTTCGCCTCGCTGAGCTGCTTGGTCCCGCCAAGTACCTGCTGCTTGGCGGATGTGTAGATCAAGGTGCGAGCAACGTCGCGAACGCCAGTCTCGACGAGAAGGGCCTCAAGCGCTGCGATCTTGCCCGTAGCTTGTTCGAGGACAGCGCGACGCTTGCGTAGCAGATGTTCAATCTGGTCGTCGATACCGTCGCTGGAGCCGTCGTCCTGCCTGATGAAGCCCTTGCGCCGTAACTGCCGGCTCAGGTCGACGTACGCAGCGAACTCCTCGGGCGTCAACCGCACCTCGTGCAGGTAGTACCGGTACGGTGTGAGACATCCAACGGCGATCGCATCGGCGAGAGTGAACTCGTAGATCGGTGGCCCGAAGTAGTCGAACAACTGGGCGCTTCCGGCTTCGTCGTACTGGCGCGACGGCGTCGCTGACAAGCCGAGCCGGACATCGAAGCGTTGAGGCGCTGACCGCAGGAAGGTCGGCGCGCCCAAGTTGTGCACCTCATCGCCGATGAGCATGGTGAGTACCTGCGGCGAGAGGCTATCGACGGTCTCACGGAGAGATTCGTCGCCGACGAACAGCTGCTGGGTACACAGGACAACTGCCGTGTAGTTCGACTTCGTGGTGAGGGCCGCCTTGAGCTCTTCGATCCACACACGACGTTTGGGAACCGTCAGGTTGCTTGGCACCGCGGGCTCAACGCCGAAACGGCGGACGACCTCAATCCATTGGCGCAAGAGCGGCGCGGTCGGCACGATGATCATCACGAGCATCGGGCCGGTGTGACGATCCTGCTCGGTTACTGCGGTGATGAGCGACGTTTGAGTCTTGCCCCCGCCGGTTGCGATGGCGAGGATTCCATGTGAACCCGCGTCCAGGAACGTCCTGACGGCGACGCCCTGGTGCTGGTAGAGGCCTGTTTCCCACTCGACGCCCTCAGGGATGCGCAGTGTCCGAGGAGGCTGCGTGATCACGCCGGGCGGAAGGGCGGGTTCAAGCCCCCGCATGTGATCGGCCTGCCAGGCTCTCCAGAAGTCATCGATGGTTGGAACGGACTGCTTCGCTCCGCGCTTACCGATGACACGTAGGCCATCGATGATTTCGATGGCGAGTACGTGTGGGTTCTCGTTGTTCCAATCGCGTTCCCAGCCGCCGACCAGCTTCGCCACCCGGGTCTGAGCAGCCGAACCGTCCACCCATGGCCGATCGACTGTCATCTGCTCGCCGTTGACGAGCAGACCGCGCGCGGTCGCGTTACCCGAGCCGTGCACAGCAAGCCACTCAGTCCCGCCGCGTAGAAGCCACTTCTTCTTGTGATACTGGCCGCGGGGCATCAATGCGAACCGAACCGAGAGCCGACCAGCCGCCACGAGGTAGGCAAGGCAATCCAGCGTGTGGTGCACCAGAGCCGACGCTGACACGACCGCATCAGCGAACAGCCGTTGTTCGAGGTCGCGAACTACCTGTTCAGGTGACTTGATTCCCCGTTCGAGCGCGTCACGGTCGGCCTCATCGATCTCTGGGCTAATCAGAAGGCTCAGGTGACGGTCGGGATGAGCCAGAAAGCCGGCAAGCCCGGGTGCGATCTGGGCAAAGCAGCGGGAGCTGAAGAACCCTGCGCCGATGCGCGCCTCGTCGGAGGCCGCCATCGCAGGTACCAAGACGTCGCCGACCAGATCATCCTCTGGGATCTGGTAGAGGGGTTCGGCCTTGTTCATCGCCGCGATGAGAGACGTGCCCACGTGCGCACCTCCATCCTTCTCCGCTCGCGGACTCATCGTGCTGCTCTCCGCGGTGCGGATCACGCTTGGCTGTTCGTGATCGTTGGGCTACCGCGCGATCGATTGTACGGACTAGCTCTGTCTGAGTCTTGCCGCGAACGGACGGGTTCCGGACCAGCAGGTGCGCCGGCGGTGCCCGAGCCGGCGAGCCTGATGTGTATGAGTCGCCAACCGTTGGCACCTCTGGTAGTCGTCACGGTGGATGCGGAGGAGACAATCTCTCGCCTACCGCAGCTACGCTGCCGGGCCCGGCCAACGGCGCCACTGACGCGCTACGCGAAGCTGGGTTACATGCAGAAGGCGAAGTGGCCTTGGAGTCGGTCGTGGGGGCCGAGGTGAGCCCCGAGAGGTACAGGCGGTGTGCAGGTTCCACGTCCGGGTCGCCTCGTCCTGCAGTCGTGGTTTGTATGGTCGTGGAAGTCTTGCTGCGCACCGGATTGCGCGTCGGTGAGTTCACATTCACTGCCGCGCCGAACAGTGCCGGGTCGTCCGTCATAGCCGGCGTGCCGTGGCAGTCCGTCAGCTCAGTACTGTTCTGCTGACCATGTTGGTGTCGTCCTCGCCGAGCGCCGCGAAGGTGGCGATGACGAAGCGTGCGGCGAGTTCGTGCGACGTTGTCTTGGCGTACGAGTTGCGCATCAGCGTCGCTGCGGTGGGCAGAGGGTCGGAGGCGGGGCTTTGATCGGGGTCGTCGGTGTCGGCGAGCGCCCGTCGCGTGGCGGCTATCAGGTCTGCGACGTGTTCACCGTGGGCTGCGGCGATCTCGATCGTGGTGGCGAGCAGAGCTCCGGCCACGCCGGCCGCATGGTCGGGCCGGGCGAGGAGGGTCGTGGCGCCGCGGACGGCGGCGTAGAGCCACTGTGGCAGGCTCGACGGCGCGTGGGTTCGGGCCTGGATGAGCAGCTGCCGGTAGAACGCCGAGGCGCGCCGCGGGTTCGCCCAGGTCGCGGGCCGGGCGAGGGCGGAGGCGACGACGGTCGGGTTCCATCGGGCGTCTTCGGCGAGTTCGAGTAGGCGCGGCTCGTCGAGCGGCAGGTCGCCGATGCGGGCTTTGATCAGCGCCCGGAGGCAGCGCTCGTGTTCGTCGTCGGCGAGAACGCCGGTGACGACGAGGTGGTGCAGCACGGCCACAGTGGACGTGGTCGGAACGCCGTTACCGCGGGCGAGATCCCGCAGGACGGGGTCGTCGCTCCACAGCGTGGCACCTTTGGCGCGGGCGAGATCCAACGGCGACGCCCAGGTCACCACCTCGGGTCCGTGCGACTGGTCGAACATCCGGTCGGCCGGTGGGGTGAGCCGGACGAGCCGTTCAACCGCGTCGTGGAGGCGGGTGGCTTCCCCGGCGAGCCGGTCGGCTTCGGCCTCCTCGGTTTCATCGAGCAGCAGGTGGTCTTGCTGTTCGTCGTACCGCCAGGATGCGGTGCTGCGCAGGTCAAGGGCGTCCTTACCGTTGAGCGCATCGAGCATGATGTCGTCGGCGGTGATGACGCGAGCGAAGCAGGCCATCGCCTTCTGGCGCACGTCGTCGGGGAGGGCAAGCAGCACGGTGATCGCCGGTGTGTCGATCACGATGTCGCGGTCCTGGCCTGCCTGTGCCGCCTCGGTGCAGGCGGCGAACTCGGCAACGACGGGGGTATGTGCCGGCAGGACCCCGGCGGCGCGGTACACGCAGACCTCGGCGTAGCTGCGCCCGGCCATCGCGGCGAGCAGGCACAGCGGCGCCGTCCCGCGGGCCAGGGCATGTACCAGGCGGCGCCATTGCGTCTGCTCGTCCGCACTGCGGCGGGCCAGATCGATCAGTTCCGCGCGGAGCTGGTCCTGATCGGCGGTCTGGATCCGCCGCAGGTGTTGGCTGTCCGGCCAGCGACGGAAGAACCATTCGGTTTCCGCGGCCAGTTGTGCCCGCACATCGCTTGGCAGCTCCACTGGGATCGGCCACGGCAGCATCAGATTGATCAGGATGGTGGCTGCGAGCTGCTCGCTGTCGTCGAAGCGGCGCATCAACCGCAGGCTGCCGACGACGGTGTCCATTGGCTGGCCGCGCCGGCGGTGCATCTTGACCCAGGCTCGGGCGTCGTCAGGGTTGGCAGGTTCCAGCGGCTCGGGTGCCTCGTGCAGCACACGCCAGGCCGCGTTGAGGTCACCGCGGCACAGCAGGATGCGGATCAGCGTCCAGCGGCTGCTGGTGTCGCCGGGTTCGATCTCCAGCACGGTGCGCAGCAGGTGACAGACCCGGTCGGATCGACCGTTGCGGTTGGCGAGGTAGGCGGCGAGGCGCAGCGCGTCGGCCCGTCCGCTCCAGTCTGCGCCGGTACTAGCGAGCAGCCCCTCGAGTTCGGCTTGTGCCTCGGCAGTGCGGTCGGCGCGGGCAAGGGCTTCCGCGGCGGTGTGGCACAGTGACGGGTCGCGGAAGTGCTCGGCGGCGTCGCGGAGCGTTCGCACCTGGTCGTCGGTCCTGCCGACGGCCTGGTAGGCCATAGCGAGGTTGAGAGCGGCGGTGACGGATGTGCGGCGCCGCTCACGCAGCCGGGCGATCGCAGCGCTCGGCCGGCCGGCGCCAAGTTCGGTCATCGCCTGCAGTTCGGCAGCCTCGCTCGGGTAGCGGACCGCGAAGTCCGGGAACCGGGCGAGGCCGTCGACACCCGCGCCGGCAAGCGCGAGCAGCGCTCGCGCGAGTTGCTCGTCATCGTCACCGGCGAGGTCGGCTGCTTGCCACCAGTACGGCAGTGGATCGTCGCCGGCGGCCTTTGCGAGGTAGCCATCGATACATGCCCGGGTGGCAGGGTCGGTGAGTCGCGCTGCGCTGTCCCGGGCGAGGCCGAGGTCGCCGAGTTGGATCGCGGCGAACGCCACGTACTCACAAACCTTCGTCGAAGCGGCCTCCGCCGGTACCGCGTCACCGCCGACCGTCCCGAGTGCGAGGACCCGGCGCAGGTCGATCAGTAGCAGGCTGGCGTGGCAGGCGATCGCGACCGCCTCCGGGCTGTCGCCCCGGTAGGTGCGTCGCTCATCACGGGCCCGGATCGCCAGCGTCCGTGCTTCCCGCAGGTCCGCGTCCCAGTTCGGGGATTCCCCTCGCCGGCAGCGCAGGATCAGGAACCGGGCTCGTGCCACGGCCAGCCCGGCGGTCCAGTGCTCGCGGAGCGCCTCCGCCAGGACGTGCAGGCCACCGTCGAGCATGTCGCGGGTCAACTCGGTGTTCGGGTCGCCGGGGCCGGCCAGCCGCAGGCGCAGCACCGCGCGGAGGCTGCACTCGTTTGGCTGGTCGGGGGTCCATGCGTGCAGCGTCCGCGTCGCGGTCGCTCGATCACCGCTCAGGAGCGCCACGACGGCCTCGGCGAACGGCTCGCCGGTGCTCGCGGTCGACCGTAGCGCGGTCAGTGCTTGACGACGGCCCTCGTCTTCACCATTCTCGTCGTGGATCATCGCGGCTTGGGCAAGCCAGAAACCGCGCCGCGGGGCGCCCTGCCCCGCCGCGGCGGTCAACAGCGCAGCCGCCAGTATGCTTGCGCCGTAGGCAGCGGCGAGCTCGGCCGCAGCGAGCTGTACCTGCCACGATGCTTGATCCAACCAGTTGGGTCGGTGGGCCTGCCACTGCTGCAGCACGGCGGCGGGACGCTCCTCGGCGCTGGTCACCGCCGTGATCAGCCGCCAGGCCAGGTCCCGATCATCGCGCCACGCTGCCAACAGCCGCGGGCCGCATGCGGCGGGCAGCTGGCGCAGGCGGTCGTGGACCTGCTCGTCACGTCCGCCTGCCAGCGCCGACCTCGGCGTCGCGACGTGCACGACGCGGGCGACATCACGGCCGAGCATGTCGAGGTTGACGATCGCGGCGGCTTGGGCGTACCCGGCGGACAACTGCAGCAGCCGCCGCCACAGCGCCACCGCGCGGGCCGGGTCACCGGCCAGCGGCACCAGGCCACCGACCGCGTTCGTCGCGTCCGCCGGGTCGTCGCCTTCCAACCGCAACTCGATGATCCGCAGCGCCTTCAGCAGCCGCCACGTCAACACCTCGGCGCCGTCCGGCCCGCCCAGCGCGATGCCAGCCTGCGCGGCCGCCGCCCGCACCGCAGCGTCGAGATAGCGCAGCCGGGCGCGGGCCTTGCCGTTGGTGTGCTTCGGCGCGACCATGAACGCCCGGAACGCCCGGTTGTCGGGCTGCTTGCGGGCCCAGAACGCCAGCTGCGTGACCTCGTTCGCCCCTGTGTGCGGTGCCGCGACCGCCAGGCCAAGCCGCTCGCGGTCGGCGTCGAGCTCGACCTGTCGGTCCAGCACCGCGCGCAGGTAGTCGACCAGGAGCGCGACGAACGCGGCGCTGCTAGGGGCCATCGTCGGTGCGCGGCGCACACCGACATGGATTGTCCGCGGGCCGGTCGGGCAGTCACCGACCACCACGAGATCGTCGACCGGGCACGTCGCGGCTTGCTGGAACCGCACCTCACGCGGCGTGACCTCGTCACCGAGCGCGGGAACTGGCCGGCCCTGCAGCAGGGCAGCCAGCAGCACCGCGCCGTACGCGTGCTCCAGCACCGTGCCACCACCACCCGTGGCGTACGGGCTGGCGAATCCACCCTCGGCCGATTCCACCCGCGAAAGCCACCCCTCCATTGCGAGCCACGCAGCGCCTCGACGCATTCCCGCCGACCATCATCTCCCACCCATACGACACTTTCCGCAGGCGACACCGCCGCCATGGCTCCGGCCGCCGAGACCACGCCTGACCGGTTCACGGCGAGACCGACATCCGCGGATAGCACACCCGTGCGCCGGAGGTAACCGCCTCGACCGGCTCGTCGCGCGCATGCCGACCCGCGAGGAGCGCGGGGGCTGTGGATATAGGCCGGCGCGCCGCTGCTGGAGGTGCAGCACGCCGACGGCACGATGGGGACCTTCTCCACGGACCGGTTCGGGCCCGGGCGCGGTAACCGCTGAGCGAACTGGGAGCTGACCCGTTCCGCCCGGCGGTGCCGATCCGTAGCCGGCCCGGGTACAATCTCAGCGAGGCCGGCGTGGCGCAATTGGTAGCGCACTCGACTTGTAATCGAGCGGTTGGGAGTTCAAGTCTCCCCGTCGGCTCAAACTGTCCGGCTCCCGGATCACCGGTACGGTACGCGGCGTGCATACCGCTTCGAGCGACAACACGCAAAACGGACATATGGTTGAGTCGTGTGCCGAGCTGCAGCAACTATCGCGGCCCGAGGCGTTCCCGGCTGAAACCTCCGGTGTCGACCAGCACGCCTGGACTCCCGAGAAGATCCGCTCGCTAGGCGCCTTCATCGACCTGCCCACTGCCGCTGCGATCCTGGGCATCGGCCGCAGCACGGCCTACGCCGCAGCCCGCACCGACCGACTCCCGGTTGCCGCGGTCCGCGTCGGAGGAAGACTGCGGGTCCCCGTCGCGCAGCTGCTCCACCTCGTTACGGCCACGCCGCCCGCTCCAGTCCCATCACTTGAACCAGCCGTCCTCGACCCGCGCGTGCCGCCCAAACACGCCGCGTCCCGGCCCACGCGGAAACAGGCAGCGGCCGGCGCACCGTTCGACCGGTGGAAGGGCACGGTCCTCAAGCGCTGTAGCTGCGTCGACCCTGCCACCGGACGCCCCTACGGAAGGGCATGCCCGAGCCTGCGGACGCCAAGCGGCGCGTGGAGTTCAGCCCATGGCACGTGGGGCTACCAGCACGAACTGCCCCGGTCCCGGGACGGGCGCCGCCGGATCGCGCGCCGCAACGGTTTCAACACCAGGACCGATGCTGAAGCCGAGCTCGCGCACATCCGGACGCTGCTCAGCGTGGCCGACGACCTCGAGACCGCGACCGGCATCGGCGATCTGATCGCTGAAGCCATGCATTCCCGCCAAAGACTGCCAGCCGCCGACGAGGTCCGCCGGACGCTTCACCTGCGACCCGACCAGCGGGACCTGACCGTCGGCCAGTGGCTGGACCTGTGGCTGGACAGCCGCCGCGCGCTGCGGCCGACCACCCGGCGCGGCTACGAGGACATCACCCGCATCCACCTGGTGCCGCATCTGGGTGCGGGGAAGCTGGCCAGGCTCACCGCGGACCACATCACGGCGATGTTCGACGCCATCATCGCCCGCAACGACGCCATCGCAGTGAGCCGGGCGGTGCCCCGCTCAGCTGGCGGGCGTCGCGACCTGCGCAGTGAACGTCCCGTCGGTCCGGCGCAACTGCGCCGAATCCACGCGGTCCTACGAGCCGCCCTCAACCACGCGGTCCAGCGTCAGCTGCTGCCACACAACCCGGCGATCGGCGTGGAACTGCCGTCGGCCCGCTCCCCGCGGCCGCTCGTGTGGACCCGGCAACGAGTCGCCGAGTGGCAGCGCACCGGAACCGTGCCCTCACCCGTGATGGTCTGGACCGCGGAGCACACCGGCAGGTTCCTCGACCACGTCAGCTCCGATCCGCTCTACGTAATGTTTCACCTGATGGCGCTCCGCGGGCTACGCCGCGGTGAGGCATGCGGCCTGCACCGCGGCGACGTCGACCTCGACACTCAGACCCTGACGGTCCGGCATCAGATCGTGCTCGTCGGCTGGCAACCCGGGCTGAGCGCCCCGAAGACCGACGGCAGCGAGGCCACCATCGCCCTGGACACGACCACCGCCGAGCTGCTGCGGCAGCAGTTGGCCGACCAGGACCGGATGCAGGAACAGGCCGGCACCGGGTGGATTGAGAATGGCCTGCTGTTCACCGAGCCGGACGGGCGGGCGATCCACCCGGACTGGGTCAGCCGCCGCTTCCGGACTGCCGTCAACGAGGCCGGCCTGCCGCCGATACGCCTGCACGACCTGCGGCATGGTGCGGCCACCCTGGCGCTCGCTGCGGGCGCCGACATCAAGACGGTGCAGGCGATGCTGCGGCACTCCACCATCACCCTCACCGCCAACACCTACACGTCCGTTCTGCCGGCGGTCGCCCATCACGCTGCCGAGGCCGCGGCCGCACTCATCCCCCGCGCACACGGTGGCGAACCAGCTTGATTTGGTGGTCCCCAACACCGTATGTCCGGAGCTGCACCACATGCTGGGAAGAAGCTCTACGTACTGTTTTGCGGGTATTTTAGGTCCTGTTCGGTGGTGGCTTGTCCGGATCTTCGTCCAGCTTCGGTGGGCACATCCAAGACCAGGGGCGGAGTCCAAGAACAGCAGAGCACGCGTCGAACACGACAGAATCTACTGTGGACAGACGGCGACCTGCGCACCAACATGCTCCGGGAGTCGGCGAACCGTTGATTCGTCCAGTGGCTGCTGGCACGTAAGCGTCAGCCGTCTGGAAGGAAAGATCGGGCGGCGAGCCGAGCAACGCCGGTTCGCAATGTCCTATCGGGGCCTGCAACCGGGGCGGCTGTAACTCACCTGGACTATTTCTAGGTCGGTTACATACGGTCTTGCCCCGCGCCCTGCCGTGCGGCGCGCGGGGCGGACAGCCAATGCGCGCGCGTCAGCTCGCTCACGCCCCGCCCGTGCGTCATCCAAGTGATCAGCGCGATCCACGTCGCCGATTTTTTCCGGCCGTGTAAGGGCGCACTGCTGATCGAGGCCCATCGGGACGTACGGGGCCGTAGGAGTCGAGGGTGACGGTCAGCCACATCGACGGCCGGTACTCGGTGCCGTGCGGCGCCATGTACACCCTGCCGACCGTGCGGGCTGCACCTTCTGGCGAGGCAGCGCCGGGGCGTCCTGGCGCCGTTTCGTGGACCGGTGCCGCTTCGGCTCGCTCGGCTTGTCGTGCTAAGGGGCGACTGTGCCCCGCGGCCCCTCCGCTGCGATCGCTTCCTCAACTTCGCGGATCGCGTCGTCGACCTCGCCGATCTGATCCCACCTGGACGCGCGGACGGCCTGGTCCCGGAAATACTCGAGGTGTGCCCGAAGGCTGATCAGCGCCCGGTGTTCCTCGGTCGCAGGCCGCGGAGCCGGTGCGGGCTCGTCGGCGCGGTGCCAGCCCTCGCGGATCTGGGTCTTCCGCAGCCGCCGGGCGCGCTGCGCAAGGGTGGGCATTTGTCTTCGCGGCTGGCGCCGCACACGTCGATGATCTCGGTCTGCCCGGTGGCCAGGTCAGTGCGGCGCAGCCCGACCGGCCGGAGACAGACGCCATACTCGGACGCCATGTCCTTCCAACCCCTTGGGTTTGGACGACTACGTCCGGAGCATCGGCGACGCAACAAGGTCATCAATATGCTCGTTGGTGATACACAACGCATCGAGATATACGCCGCACGTGGGCTCGTAGTCGCCCAGACGATTCCTCTGAATGTCCGTTCGGCCTACTCCAGCTTGATCAAGAGTGGGGATGTAGCGAGACTGATCTAGAAGTTGCTTCTGATCGGTCCATCAAGAATGCTTGCTCTCATTATCGGGGGCCACCTCGCCGCTAGACTCGGGAACGAGGTTCGGTCCGTTCCGAAGGCCTAGATCTCGCCGATCCGCTGCCTCCTGCTGTGCGGCGTAGTCCGCCATCGCCCGGATTAGCGATCCCATCTGGAGGATGGCATATGACAAGGCAAGGATCTCTATTGCCAGGCCCGTCGCGGATCGAGGCCAATTCGGTCTGTCGACCATGTTGAGGTCCCCAGCGATAGCGAAATACAAAAGACTGGCGCCTGCGGCGAAGAGTTGCGTGGTCATTGTCCATAAAAAAACGAACGTAAGATCACCGTACAGTGATCGAAAACCGACACCATAGTCGATTGGCCCGGTGTCCGCTCCAGAAACGGGCATAATGGAGCGCGTTTCGCCGTTGTTCTCAATCCGCAATCGAGGCGCGCGTACGCCGTTGCTAATCATTGTGAAATACAAGACGTTCTTCGGGATTGCGAGAGCTAGCACCGTGGCGGATGCGGAGGCTCCAAATCCCAAAGCTGAGAATGCCAGCACGCCGGCGGAAAAATCCTTCACGGCTACCTTGGCCAGGGCCGGAAGCCCGCCCGCAAAAGCGGCCCACGTAACCAAGAGGGCCACGAACGCCGCAAGCAGTACATTTCGGTGGAGGAAAGTGTCGCGGAGTCGTTGGCTAAGGTGTCGCCGGACGAAGCCGAACAGGTGGAGCTTCTTCAAACGCTCCCTGACGTTCATGGCCGTACCTTACCCGTGGGGTACGACACTTTTGTTGATCAACGGTCGCCCTCCGGTGCTTGCGATCTCTCCCTGACGAGAAGGATGGCGCGCTCGGCCAGCTCCACTTCGGCGGCCATAACGATCTCTTCCTCAAGATCCTGCGCGATCCGCGTTTCGATCTCAATCGCTCGCTGCTCTTGATGCTTCTCTAGCGTCAGCATGCTGTCTGCGACATCCCCGATCCTCCGGCCGAAGATCCGGACATCCCGAATATTTGCGTACCCGCGCCTAACATGATCGCGGATGATGTTGACGATGCCCTCGTTCTTCTCTAGCGAATCGCCGCGTGCGGCCGATACCGATACTGACGCCTTCTGTCCTCCCGATTCGGCGGCAAGCTCCGACAGGATGTCGTTTGCGTCATCCCAGTCCGAGTTGGGTCTATTAACCTGAATGATCGCTTCACGGATTCGTGCGTACCGTTCAAGTTCGTCTTCAAAAGAAGAGCTTGGTAGAGGACTGATGTCGAAATTCAAGCGATTGACGATTCGGTTTTGCCGCGCCAGCTTTGTGAAGTATCTTTCTAGGCTTGTTGCGCTGACGCCTACTCGCTTACTTTCGATGATGATAAGTCGTTCGCTGGGTACGAGAACCACGCGCGTTGCTGCGGCAAGCCATGTGCCGTCCGGTGTCGATGCCGTTTCAAGGTCGCCGGTCCGCTCGTCGTAGAGTAGTGGAAGTTCCTCGGGGTTGCCGCTTGCAAAACGAAGCTTGATGAGGTTTCCCTCTACTTCGATCTTATTCACTGCGATTACAAGTTCATTGTGGATTTCGACCCTGAGTGCTTGCTGTGGCAATCGGGCGACTCTCTCAAAGAAGGCGACGTAGTCGATGAGTCCCTCTGGAGTGCGGGCATGCATCACGTACGCCTTGATCCATCGAACCCTCCGCGCCACCTTGCCTCCTCCTTGTCGGTGACAGGTTATAGGTCCGCCTGGCTCTGGGTCTCACACATTCCGGGCGCAGTGAGACAAATTTGAGTCATTTTTCCGGCCGGATGGAGTGGCAGGGCTGACCCAGGACAGCTGAGCCAGGTGGCCCGACCGGGTGGGGTTGCCGAATTGCCCTGTACCAGTCACGGCGGCCCGGACGTGGACACCCAGCTCGACGTGCAAGCGGCGCCCGGCGTAAGCGCCCGGGGCCCGAAGCCCAACCGGGACACCGCGTCCGATCAGCACAGAGGGCGCTTGAGATGTCGAGCCAGACAAGTCAACAGGTCGGCCCAGGCCGCCTGCAATGGTCGGCGTAGGCCTCGCCGGTCGAGCCGGAACACCATAAGAGACATTCCGCGGGCCGCACGTCAACAACCAACCCGTCCACCGCTGGCTAGCTCACAGGTGCCGCCAGTTCCCAAGGTGGAGCGCCGACCGCAGCGCTGCGGACGGCGAAGTTCGAACTGGCCTCGCCGCCACGCAAGCCCTGCGGTTGCGATCAGTAATGCGCTCGACGTGGGTGCTCTGGCGTGCGCGGTCCGTAGTCCCGGATCGCCTCACCCGCCTCGACGTGACGACTTGACGTTCGGCTCAGACTCGGCACTGTCTGGCCGAATCTCGTCGTCGCGCACATCCGCGATGACCGATGCGATGAGATGCTGCCCCCTATGGGAGGACATGTCATCCACACCGGCCCACACGGGCAGTTGCGGTCGACCACGGCTGAGCAGCTGCGGGCCATCGTCGATGACGTTGCCAGCGCACGGAAGGTTGTGCTGCACTTCCATGGTGGCCTTGTCGACGAGGCCGCGGGCTTCGCGATCGCTGAGCGGCTCGCTCCCGTGTACGAGCGCGCCAGCGCCGTGCCGGTGTTCTTCGTGTGGCGCAGCGGGCTGCTCGAATCGGTCACCGGCAATCTGCAGGAGATTCTGGCCGAGGACCTGTTTCAGCGGATGCTGCGCTGGGTCCTTCGGTTCGCGGTGGGCAAGCTTCGGGAGCAGGGCGGCGGCCGGGGTGTTGCCGGCATTGCGCCGGTTTCCGGCGATGAGGCGGACGTCCAGCTGCATGGCCGGTCTCTCGACCGGGAGCCGTTTAGTGAGCAGCCCGTCCGGAACGGTGTCACGGGCGTGACCGACCGTGAACGCGAGCAGTTCGCCCGGGCGGTCGAGGCGGACCCCGTGCTGCGGGCCGACCTTGCGGCCGTCCTGGAGGGTGACGCGGCGAGCCGGTCGGCGGGCGCGGGCGAGCGTAGTACGACCCGTATGGACCGTGAGGTGCTCGCCGAGCTCGCCGGTGGGGAACCCCAGGCGCGAGGATTGATCAGCACTACAGTTCTTGCCCGCAAATGCGCGGCGGTGTTGGTGCGGGTCGTTCGGCGCTACCGGGACGCCAGCGACCACGGGGTCTACGCGACGGTCGTCGAGGAGCTGTTGCGCGAGTTTTACCTCGCCGACGTCGGTGGTGCCGTGTGGGCGGCGATGAAGGGCGACACGAGCGACACTTTCGTCGCCGCCGAGCCGGCGCGTGGTGGGCGACTGTTCATGGACCTATTGGCCGCTGCACTGTCGAAGGTGGGCGCCAACCGGCCGGAGCTCACGCTGGTCGGGCACAGCACGGGTGCGGTTTTCATCGACAACCTGCTCACCGACCTTGGTCGGCTGCGGGCCGCCGGTACGCTGCCGGCCGACCTGCGGGTCCGCAACGTCGTGTTCCTCGCGCCGGCCTGCACGAGCGGGCATTTCGCTGCTGTGCTGCGAGAGCACCGCGACACCTTCGCCCGGTTCCGGATGTTCACAATGACCGACGACGCCGAGCGGGCTGACCGGCTGCTCGGCGCGTTCTATCCCCGTTCGCTGCTGTACCTCGTATCGGGCCTGTTCGAACGTGACACCTCCGGCAGCTCGGCGTGTGTGCCACTTGCCGGCATGGCCCGATACGTGCGGCTCGGCGACGACGCGACCAAGGACCTTGTCCAGGTGCGCGACTTCATGCTCGAGGACGGCCAGCACCGTGTCGTGTGGTCGCCGTCCCCACCGGACGCACCAGCGGCGCTGCGCGCCGCCGCGGTGCGCCACGGCGACTTCGACGAGGACCCGCTGATCCTGGAAAGTCTCGGCCGCCTGGTCGTAGGCGACGATGCATGACGCGCACTACGCAGTGGTCGTCGGGATCAACCGGTACCCGGCGCTCGGCGACCTGCGCGGCCCGGTCGGCGACGCCGCCTTGTTCGCCGAATGGCTGCGGGACCCTGCAGGCGGCGCGCTGCCGCCGGACAACATACGGGTCGTGCCGGCCTCTGGCACCGAAGTCTTGCATGCCTACGACGCGAAGCCAGCGGTCGCCGAGATCGTTCGGGCGCTCGGCGACCTGAACCGCACAGTCGAGGCCCGCGTCGCGGCAGACCCGACGGTCTGGAAGCGAACCAGGCTGTATCTGTTCGTCGCCGGTCACGGCATGCTGCCCGACGGCAGCGACGGGGCGCTGTTCGCCGCCAACGTCAGCCTCGACGAGCTGGGCCACTGCCTCGACCTGCGGCGCTACGCCCAGTGGTACCGCCGCAGCGGACGCTTCCGCGAGCTCGTGCTCTTCGCCGACTGCTGCCGCAACCGCATCGACGGCGCCGCCGCATTCGGCCCACCGTTCACCGAGCCGGGAGAGATCGAGAACGTCGTCCGCATCGTGGTCGGGTACGGCGCTGAGTTCGGCCGGGAGGCGTTCGAGGGCCCAGTCGCCGATCAGCCCGACCAGCGCCGCGGCTACTTCACCGAGGCCCTGCTCAGCGGCCTGCGCCGCCCACGCCCGGACCCAACCTGGGGTGCGCTGCGGCGGTACATCGCCGACACCGTCCCGCAACTGGCCGCCGCGCACGGCCACGACCAACGCGCCGAGCTCAACGGCGACGACGACGTCGTCTTCGGTCCCGGCACGTCCGACGACATCGCTCGACGGGTCACGATCACGTTCGCTTCCGGCACCCCGGGCCCGGTCGACCTGCTCGGCGGACGGCTGGAGGTGCTCGGCACCTGGAACCCGGCCGACGGGCCGTGGGTGCGGCAGCTACGTGCCGGACTGTACGCGGTCGTCAGCCACGGTTCGGCCACGCAGTTGGCCGGGATCACGGTCGCGGGAGCGGATCTCGATGTCCACGTCTGAGGGCCGGATCGTGCTCAACGCTGCGCAGCCGGGCGTGGAGTTCACAGTCTGCAACGCGGATCTCGCTGTCGTGGCCACCGGCTGCGGGCACCTCGACGTCGGCGTGCCGCCCGGGCTGTACCGGATCGAGCGACGCGCGGGCGACACCGCCTCAACCGAGGTCGTGCTCGTCGCACCCGGCAGCACCGTCCGGCGTGAGAACGCCACCGTACCGCTGCACACCGTCGCCCCTGTGACGATATCGGTCGAGGACCGGCCGGTGTACCTGGCCGAGGCTGAGGCCGCGAGCGCGCACGCCGCCAGCCAGGCCGTTGCTGGACTCGCATCGCTGGTCGTGGTCATCTGCCAGGACCGTCCCTTCGGCCAGCGAGCTCATTTCGCCGAGCTGGGCCTGATCGACGCGGACGGACACCCGGTACCAAGTTGGCGGCACGGCTGGCGGACCGCCGGTACCAACATCGCCTCGTGGAGCGCGAACCTTCCGCCCGGCGGGCACCTGATCCGGATGCCCGAGGACATCGAGATCCCGCTGTACCTCATGGCCGGTTGGCAGACGATCCTCTTCTGCCTGCACGGCGACCTGCGCGACACCCACGAGATGTCGGTCCACCTCATGCCCGCCGACCAGCCGTGGCGCGCCGACGACCCCGGCGCCGCCGCCGTCGAAACCGCCCTCGCCGCACTGCGCCGTCGCAGCGGAACCTACCCCGCCGACGCCGTGTCCGCGTGGCTCACGGACGGGGCGGACACCAACCCGATACTCGGCGTCCTCGCCGCCCACTTGCTACGCCGGACCACCGATCCGAACATGACCTTGTACGCAGCTGTCGTCGACCGCCTGCTGCGCCTCCTGCCCGACCACCCCGACGTCGCAGCCCTCGCCACGGCCCGCACCGGCACGATCGTCCCGGGCGGCCGCCGGGTCACCTGGCCACCGATGCTCGCCACCGCTTACCACGACCTGCTCCTCCCGGCCGACCTCGTCGCCGACGGTGCGATTGTCGAGGGCTCCCTCGCCGAACGGATCGCGCCGCACCTGGTGCGGACTGGGCTGTGGCTCGCCTGGCGTACACCGCCACCACCAACGGCTGCCGATCCTGCCACCACCGCACGGACCGCCGCTTTTCTCGCGCAGGTCGCCGCGGTCGAGCGGTCCACCGTCGAGAAGGTTGCGGCGCGTTGGACCGCCCAGGACGTCGCCCGCAGCACCGCCCTGCCGCTGCGCACTGTTCGCGCTGCGATGCTGCTGCTCGGGTGGCCAACGGAGGCGGCAACCGGCGCCCCTGGCCGAAGCACCGACCTAGACCTGCGCCAGGCCTTCTCCGACAATCAACACTCAACCGTTCCCGAAGATATTGACGTTGTGCCGCGGCACGGGAACCACGGAGAAAAGGTTGGGCACGACGTCTTCCTGAGCTTCAGCCGGCAGGGGCACCCCGAGGTGGCGCAGCGCGCCTACGACGTCCTGAAGGCCGCCGGGATCAGCGTCTACATGGACGCGGACCTCCCCGGCGGGGCACGCATCTCGGACGAGCTGATCGCCGCGCTCGGCGCGAGCCGGATCGTGGTCGTGGTCTACTCCGCCGCCTACAACCGCCGCTCTGCCCGCCAGTGGGAGCTTGTCCATGCGTCTCTGGCCGGCGCGGCCGAGGGGGACGCGAGCGGCCGCCTGCTCATCATCAACCCGGAGGCTGACGAGCGGCACATCGTGCCGTACGTCGTCGCCGACGTGAAGTTCCTGCGGCCCGGGCAGCTCGCCGAGCTGCCCGGGCAGGTCCGTCGCAAGCTGGCCGCCCATCCGCAGCCGATGCAGACCGTGCGGCGGCTCGACCCGCCGCGCTGGCTGCCCCGGCGGGTGCCGGGGCAGCCAGGCTACAGCGGCCGGTTCGCCGACCTGTGGCGGGTGCACAACGCGCTGAGCGGGGTGGACAAGCCGCTAACCTTTGACACCTGGACCGGGCCGGCGGCGGTACTTACGGGGATAGCCGGCATCGGCAAGACGTCCCTGGCTAAGGGGTACGCGTGGCTGTTCGGCGATGCGTACCCGGGCGGCATCTTCTGGGTCGGCGTCGAGGGCGCCGGTGGGCTGCCGGCCGCCCGCGCCCGCCACGCCGACCAGGTGCGGCAGCTGGCCAGGTCGGTCGGGCTGCCGGTCGGCGGGGAGGACCCCGACCGGCTGGCCATGCTTCTGGCCGAGCACCTCGACGACGCCGGCGAGGCGTTCCTGTGGGTGGTGGACGGCCTGCCCGACGACCTCGACGCCGAGCAGCTCGCCCACTTCACGCTCCCGGCCCGCCGGGCCCGGATGCTGTTCACCGCCCGGCGGCACACCGCGGGCCCCGTGGTCGCGCTGGACGGTGTCTGGCCCGAGGACGGGCTCGCCGTGCTCGACGCCGCCCGGCCGGTGACGCCCGCCGACCGGGCCGCCGCGCTGTCGATCGTGGAGCGCCTCGGCGGCCACCCCCTCGCGCTGAGCGTCGTCGCCGCCCGCATGCGGGGCGGGGAGGGGCTGCGCTCGTACGCCGATTACGCCCGGACCCTGACCTCGGCGGACGCCGGCGCGAACATCCTGGGCGTGATCGCGGAGTCCCTGCGCCCGCTGGGCGAGCGCGACCGGACCGTGATCGTCCTGGCTGGCCTGCTCGACCCGGCACCGGTCCCGGCGGCGCTCGTCCGCGATGTGCTCACGGCCGTCGACCCCACGACGACCGTGGAGGACGTTGTGGACAGCCTCGACCGGCTGCGCCGCGGCGGGTTCGCCGCCCAGGATGGGGACGCGTGGACCATCCACCCGCTGGTCGTCGAGGCCGCCGGCCAGCTCGGCCGTCCGGCCACACTTGCGGCGGCGGTCGCGCCGGCGGCCGCGGCCGCGCTCCTGCCGCTGCTGGATGCGGCCGGGGACCCGCTGCTCATCGGCCACGCCCGGGCACTGGCCAACGTGCCTTCGCTGACCGGCACGGGCCCGGCCGCCGGCCTGCGCCGCCGAATCGCCGCCTACCACCACCGGACCGGCGAGTCGTACTTCCGTCCGATCGCCAGCGACGACCACCGGCCGTTCGGGCGGGCCACCTACACGGTGGCGTCCCGCCTGGAGCCGGCGGGCGCGGCGTACCGGCCGCCGGTCGCGAACTTCGGTGCGCAGGCACCGCCGGCCGGGCCGGACCGAGGCGACGACGGAGGGGACGGTCCGGGCCGGCGCGACCACGGCGGGCGCGTCGCCCACTCGTGGGGGCCGATGCCCGGCTTCAGTGTCGTCGCCCTGGGTGGACCCGGCTCGGGCAAGACGACGTTCCTCGCCCAGATGTACGACCGGCTGCGCCGGA
>NZ_JBEXCY010000158.1:0-27437 GCF_040605515.1 Dactylosporangium sp. NPDC005572
CGGACCGCGACCTCCTGGCGGTCGGTCCGCAGCGCCTTGCCGGTCCGCAGCCGGAAGACCGTGCCGGGCCACCGCCAGTTGTCCAGTTCCAGCTCCACCTCGGCGAACGTCTCGGTGTGCAGCTGCGGGTCGACGCCGTCCTCGTCGGCGTAGCCGCGGTAGCGGGCGCGGCGCGTGCGGTGCACGGCGTCGTCGAGGGTGAGCGGCCGGATCGAGCGCAGGACGTCGACCTTGCGGTCGCGCAGGTCGCGGTCGCCGAGGCTGATCGGCGGCTCCATGGCGACCAGGCACAGCAGCTGCAGCAGGTGATTCTGGAGCATGTCCTTGAGCGCGCCGACGCCGTCGTAGTAGCCGGCCCGGCCCTCCAGCGCCAGCGACTCGTCCCAGGTGATGTCGACCCGCTCGATGTGCGCGCTGCTCCAGATCGGTTCGAGGACCCGGTTGGCGAGCCGGACGCCGAGCAGGTTGAGGACGGTCCCCATGGCCAGGAAGTGGTCGACGCGGAAGATGCTGCGCTCCGGGTACAGGCCGGCCAGCAGGCGGTTGAGCTCGATCGCGTCGTGCAGGCTCTCGCCGAACGGCTTCTCCAGCACGATGGTGCTGCCGTTCGCGGTGCCCGCGGTGTGCAGCGCCGTCGCCGTGGCCGGGAAGATCGACGGCGGTAGCGCGAGATACGCGGCGACGGGCTGGTCGTGCGGGATGACGGCCGCGAGGGCGTCCGGGTCGGTGACGTCGGCCCGGTGGTACCGCGTGGCCGCCACGATCTCGCTCCGGCGGCCCGCCGGGAGGTCCGGCGCGTGCCGGTCGAACTGCTCGGCCGCCCAGGCGCGGTACGCGTCGTCGGTCCAGTCCTCCCGCCCGACGGCGGTCAGCGCGAACCGCTCGTCCAGGTGCCCGGCGGCGCGCAGGGTGCCGAGGGCGGGCAGCAGGAACCGCGCGGTCAGGTCGCCGGTCGCGCCGAGGATCACCAGCTGCTGGATCATGCGGCTGCTCCGTTTCTCGCTGCTGTCGCTTCTTTTGCTTCTCTGGCTCGGGACAGGGCGACGCCGCTGGCGATCACCCCGATGTGGCTGAACGCCTGCGGGAAGTTGCCGACGAGCTCGCCGGTCGCCGGTTCGACCTGCTCGGAGAGCAGCCCGAGCGGGCTCGCCCGCTCGCACAGCGACGTGTAGAGCTTCTCGGCCTCGTCGAGGCGTCCCTGGCCGGTCAGGTTGTCGGCCAGCCAGAAGCTGCAGAGCAGGAACGCGCCCTCGTCGCCCGGGATGCCGTCGGGGGAGTCGTGGTGGCGGTACCGGTACAGCAGCCCGTCACCGGCCCCGAGGCGCTCGGCGACGGCCCGCGTCGTCGCCACCATCCGGGGATGGTCGGCCGGGACGACGTGCCGCAGCGGCAGCGCGAGGAGGCTGGCGTCGACGCCGCCCCGACCGTCGAGGTGCTCGCTGATCGTCTGGTCCCGCTCGTTCCACGCGTCCTCGACGATCGCCCGGCGGATCTCGTCGGCCGTCGCCCGCCACCGCGGCACGGGTGCCGGCAGGCCGAGCCGGTCGGCCATGGTGGCGGCCCGGTCCAGGGCCACCTGGCACAGCGCGGCCGAGTAGGTGAAGACCCGGCCCTCGCTGCGCACCTCCCAGATGCCCTGGTCGGGTTGCCGCCAGCTCCGGGCGGCCGCGTCCGCCGCGCCGGCGAGGCCGTCCCACAGCCCCGGCTCGACCCGGCCGCCGGCCAGCGACCACTGGTCGGCGCAGTCCATCAGCTCGCCGTAGATGTCGTGCTGGCGCTGGTCGGCGGCGCCGTTGCCCCAGCGGACGGGCGGGGAGCCGCGGTACCCGCCGAGCGCCGGGTCGACCTGCTCGTCCGGCACCGGCCCGCCCGCGAGGGTGTACATGATCCGGGGGCGGCGGCTCTGCTCGAACGCGTCGAGGACCCAGCCGAGGAACGCGTCGGCCTCGCCGGTGAACCCGATGCGGCGCAGCGCGAACACGGCGAACGCCGCATCGCGGATCCAGGCGTACCGGTAGTCCCAGTTGCGCACGCCGCCGATGGGCGCCGGCAGCGACGAGGTCGGCGCGGCGGCGACGGAGCCGTTGACCCAGTGGTCGCACAGCTTGAGGGTGATCGCGGAGCGCCGGACCATCGCCTCCTGCGGGCCGTCGTACGCGAAGCCGGTCATCCACCGCCGCCACGCCGCGGTCGTCTGCCGGATCGTCGCCTCGGCGTCCAGCCGGTGGTGGCGGTGCACCCGGCCCCAGGACAGCACGAGCTCGACCCGATCGCCTCTGGTCAGGTGGTACCGGTTGTGCAGCCCTTCGAGCGGATGACTGGACCGCAGGTGCAGCCGTACCCCGGGCAGCTGCGGCGCCTGGATCTCCAGCCCCGCGAAGGCGGGCCGGGCGAGCCCGCCGCCGCGCGGCTGCAGGTCGACCCGCAGCTCGACGGCGCCGTCCAGCACCTCGGCGAGCCGGACCAGCTCGCCCCGGTCGGCGGGCGTGTCGTCAGTGAGGTCCGCGCCGGAGCGCAGTGCGAGCGCGTCGGTGAGCCGCACGAGGCCGGTCGCGGTGCGCAGCTCGGTCACGAGGACGCCGGTGTCGGTCTCGTACCGCTGCCGCGCGGCCACGACACCCTCGGGCGTCACGCCGAACCATCCGCCGCCGGCGTGGTCGAGCAGGGCGCAGAACAGTGGCTCGGTGTCGAAGCCGGGCACGCACAGCCAGTGGACGCTGCCGTCGAGCCCGACGAGGGCGGCGGTGGCGCCGTCGCCGATCAGGCCGAGATCCTCCAGCGGCGGGTAGCCGTCGCGGAGGCGCAGCGGGCGGAAGGACGGTTCGAGCTCCAGCATGTCGTGACCTCTCCGCAGGGGTACGACTTCTCTCGCGGCTGCTTTCTCGTGCGGCAGAGGGGCTACCCGTGGTCGCGGCGTCCTAACGTACGGGCCTCCGGGCCGTCAGCATGTGTTGACGGTGCCGGTTGCGTCAGCATATGCTGACGGTCATGTCGGCGAGTGTGGACCTGGAGCGGGTGGCGCGCGGCGCCGACCCGGACGTCGCGCTGCCGGCCGTGGCGCGGCTGCGGCGCCTGCTGGAGCAGCTGGAGGCCGAGCACGTCGCGGCGGCCCGGCGGGCCGGGTGGTCGTGGCAGGACATCGCGCTGCGGCTGGGCGTCACGAAGCAGACCGTGCACCGCAAGTACCGCGACCTGGAGGACTGATGTTCCGTGGCACCGATCCCGAGCTCGGCCGCGCCATGGGCCGGGCCGTCGCGGCGGCCCGCGGGCTCGCCCACCCCCGCACCGGCAGCGAACACCTCCTGCTGGCGCTCACCGACCCGCGCGGCGCGGTCCCGGACGGGCCGCGTGCCGCGGCGGGCGATCCGCCGCAGGGTGAGCCGTGCGCCGGGGCGGGACAGCGGCCCCGAAGTGAGGTGGCCGCCCTCCACGATCGTGTGGCCGACGAGGAGGGCGGGCCGCGGGCTGCGGCGGGCAGGCGGACGGGCGAGGCACCGACGGAGGAGCGGGGCAGCGGCGCCGTCGCCGCGGTGCTCGGGTCGCACGGGGTGACCACGGCCGCGGTGCGGGAGGCCGTGTGCCGGGCCGCGCCGCTCGGGGCCGGGGCCGCGGCCGACCGGGACGCACTGGCGCCGTTCGGGATCGATCTCGACCGGTTGGGACTGACGCCGGCCGTCCTGGACCGGGCGCCGCTGCGCGAGCCGCTGCTGCCGCTCGGCGCGGCCAAGGCGCGCCGGTGGTGTGCGCAGAAGCAGCCGCCGCTCGGGCTCGACGCGCAGGCGGCGTTCGAAGCGTCACTCCGGCTCGCCCTCGCACGGCGGGAGCGTGACCATCGGCCGGAGCACCTCGCCCTGGTGCTCGTCGCGCTCGACCCCGGCGCCGCGTGGATCCTCGACGCGATCGGCGCCGACGCCTCGGCGCTGCTCGCCGGGCTGCAGAACGCCTTCCCGCCGCCCGGCCGCAACGCGCTGCTGCGGGCCGAGCGGCGGATCGGGCGGAACTCGCGCGGCGCTGACCTCATCCGGCGCTACCAGCGCACGACCGGACGGGTCGTGCGCCAAGCCGGCGCGGTCACCGCCCTCATCGCCGGCTGACGGTCGGACCGGACGGGTCGTGCGGCAGGCCGGCGCCGTGACCGCCCTCATCGCCGGCTGACGGTCGGACCGGCGAACCGGCCGCCGGGCGATGGCCTCGTCCCGGTGCTGCCGGCGCACGACCGGACGGGTCGTGCGGCAGGCCGGTGCGGTCACCGCCCGCATCGCCGGCTGACGGTCGGCCCGACTGCCGGGCGATGGTCCGGCCCGGCGGCCGGGCGCCGTCAGCGGGACGTGGCCGAGGGTGCGAGGTGGTGGGAGTACGCCTCCGTCGTGAAGAACGCCGGCAGCGCCTCGCCGAGCGCCGTATGCTCCACGATCGCCGCCGCCGCCTCGGCCCGGGCACGGCCGGCCGCGTCGCGGTCCGCCGACAGCGCGGCCAGCTCCTCGGCCAGGATCGACCGGACCAGGTCCTCGGCCACGATGCCGCCGCCGGCCAGCGGGGTCCCGTGGTGCAGCCACTGCCACACCTGGCAGCGGGCGATCTCGGCCGTCGCCGCGTCCTCCATGAGGTTCGACAGGGCCACGGCGCCGGTGCCGCCGAGCCACGCGTCGATGTAGCGCAGCGCCACGCCGACGTTCGCCCGCAGGCCGGCCGCCGTCACCTGACCGGGCGTCTTGTCGACCGCGAGCAGGTCGGTCGGGGTGACCTCGACGTCGTCGCGGAGGCGGTCGAGCTGGTTCGGGCGGTCGCCGAGGACCGCGTCGAACACGTCGCGGCAGACGTCGACCAGGCCGGGGTGGGCGACCCACGAGCCGTCGAAGCCGTCGCCGGCCTCGCGCTCCTTGTCGGCGCGGACGCGGGCGACCGCGGCGGCGTTGACGTCGGGGGAGCGGCTCGGGATGAACGCCGCCATGCCGCCGATCGCGTGCGCGCCGCGGCGGTGGCAGGTGCGCACCAGCAGCTCGGTGTACGCCCGCATGAACGGCACCGTCATCGTGACCTCGGCGCGGTCCGGCAGGACGAACTCGGGCCACTGGCCGAAGTTCTTGATGATGCTGAAGATGTAGTCCCACCGGCCCGCGTTCAGCCCGGCCGAGTGCTCACGCAGCTCGTAGAGGATCTCCTCCATCTCGAACGCCGCCGTGATCGTCTCGATGAGCGTCGTGGCGCGGATCGTGCCCTGCGGCAGCCCGAGGTACTGCTGGGAGAAGATGAAGACGTCGTTCCACAGCCGCGCCTCGCGGTGGTCCTCCAGCTTCGGCAGGTAGAAGTACGGGCCCTTGCCGGCGGTGAGCTGCCGCCGCGCGCAGTGGAAGAGGTACAGGCCGAAGTCGACCAGGCTCGCCGAGATGGGGCGGCCGTCGACGACGATCCATTTCTCCACGAGGTGCCAGCCGCGGGGGCGGACCACGATCGTGGCCAGGTCGTCGCCCAACGCGTAGCGCTTGCCGCGTTCGTCGGTGAAGTCGATGCGCCCGTCCAGGGCGTCGATCAGGCTGAGCTGGCCGCTGATGACGTTGTCCCAGGTCGGCGCGGTGGCGTCCTCGAAGTCGGCCAGCCACACCCGGGCGCCCGAGTTCAGCGCGTTGATCGTCATCTTGCGGTCCGGCGGGCCGGTGATCTCGACCCGGCGGTCCGCGAGGCCCGGCGCCGGCGGCGCCACCCGCCAGGTCGGGTCCTGGCGGATGTGCGCCGTGTCCGGCCGGAAGTCGGGCAGCTGGCCGGAGGCGAACCGGGCGCGGCGGGCCCGCCGGGTGTCGAGCAGCGCCACCCGGCGGCCGGCGAACCGGCCGTCGAGGGCGACCAGGAAGTCCAGCGCCTCCGGGGTGAGGACCTCGTCGTAGCGGTCGGCCAGCGGGCCGATGATCTTGTACCTCACGCGAACTGCTCCGCCTCGGTCGAGCCGCGCAGGGCGGTGGTCTCGGCAGCCGGGTTGAGCACCGTGCTGATCAGGTCGAAGTAGCCGGTGCCGACCTCGCGCTGGTGCTTCACGGCGGTGTAGCCGTCGGCCTCGGCGGCGAACTCCCGCTCCTGCAGCGCCACGTAGGCCGGCATGCCCTCGGCCGCATAGCCGCGGGCCAGGTCGAACATCGAGTAGTTCAGCGCGTGGAAGCCGGCGAGGGTGATGAACTGGAACCGGTACCCCATGTGGCCGAGCTCCCGCTGGAACTTCGCGATGGTGGCGTCGTCGAGGTGCTTGCGCCAGTTGAACGACGGCGAGCAGTTGTATGCCAGCATCTGGTCCGGGTACTGCGCCTTGACCGCCTCGGCGAACCGGGCCGCGACCTCCAGATCGGGCGTGCTGGTCTCCATCCACAGCAGGTCGGAGACGGGCGCGTAGGCCAGGCCGCGGGCGATGCACGCGTCGACGCCGTTGCGGAACCGGTAGAAGCCCTCCGCGGTCCGCTCGCCGGTGACGAACGGCTGGTCGCGCTCGTCGACGTCGGTCGTCAGCAGCGTGGCGGCCTGCGCGTCGGTGCGGGCCACGATGAGCGACGGCACGCCGGCGACGTCGGCGGCCAGGCGGGCCGCTTCGAGCGTGCGCACGTGCTGGCCGGTCGGGATGAGCACCTTGCCGCCGAGGTGGCCGCACTTCTTCTCGGACGCGAGCTGGTCCTCCCAGTGCACGCCGGCCGCACCCGCCACGATCATGCCGGTCATCAGCTCGTAGGCGTTGAGCACGCCGCCGAAGCCGGCCTCGGCGTCGGCCACGATCGGGACCATCCAGTGGGTCGACGCATCGCCCTCGGCGGTCGTGATCTGGCCGGCCCGCAGTAGCGCGTTGTTGATCCGGCGGACCACCGCCGGCACCGAGTTGGCCGGGTACAGGCTCTGGTCGGGGTACGTGTGGCCGGCCAGGTTCGCGTCGGCGGCCACCTGCCAGCCCGACAGGTAGATGGCCTTCAGCCCGGCCCGGACCATCTGCACGGCCTGGTTGCCGGTGAGTGCGCCGAGCGCGTGGATGTAGTCCTCGTCGTGCAGCAGCTGCCACAGCCGCTGTGAGCCGAGCCGGGCCAGGGTGTGCTCCTCCTGGACGGCGCCGCGCAGCCGCACCACGTCCTCGGGGCCGTAGCTGCGCCGCACGCCCTGCCAGCGGGGGTCGGTGGCCCATTCCTGCCGCAAAAGTTCGACCGCATTCATAGCGTGCTCCTTGTTGTTCGAATGTGCTGTGGTCGCCCGTGCGCCGCCGGCGGGGCCCAACGCACGGGCGACCGAGCGGACCGACGCTGGTCCGCCGCTCATGTGGTGGCTGTTTTCACCGTCACACGGCGGCGGGGGACCGGTCGAGAGACGCATGAAGCGAAATCCTGCGAATTTCCGGCGTCACTTTGCCAACTTGCGAATTCGCTATTTCACAGCGGTGCTATAACACTCGGAGGAGGTGAGCCGCCATCACCAAGATCTTCGCCGGGGCCCGGCTGCGCCGGCTGCGGGAGGACCACGGGCTGAGCCAGACCGACCTCGCCCGGCACCTGGCCATCTCGCCGAGCTACCTCAACCAGATCGAGCACGACGTGCGGCCGCTGACCGCCCCGGTGCTCATCCGGGCCACCGAGCTGTTCGGCGTCGACCCGGCCGTCTTCGCGCCGCACGACACCCCGCAGCTCGTCGCCGGCCTGCGCGAGGCGCTGCCGGGCGCCGGCAGCGTCGCCGCCCTCACCGAGTTCGCCACCCGCCTGCCGGAGCTGGCCACATCGGTGATCGAGCTGCACCGCCGCTACCGTCAGGTGGCCGACCAGCTCACCGAGCTCGTCGGCGACCGCGGCGAGCTGGGCCGCAGCCCGCACGACCAGGTGAGCGAGTTCTTCTACCGCCGGCAGAACTACGTACCCGACCTCGACGAGGCGGCCGAGGCCCTCGCCGCGCAGATCGTCCTGCGCCGCGGCGGGATCCGCACCGCGCTGCGCGACCGGCTCACCGACCGGCACGGCATCCGGGTCATCCAGGACGACGCCGAGTCGCTCGGCGGCGAGCTGCACCGCTACCGCCCGCAGACCCGCACGCTGCACCTGTCGGCGTCGATGCGGGCCGGCCAGGAGGCGATGCGGATGGCCGCCCAGCTGGCCCTGCTGGAGTACGCCGACGTCATCGACGAGATCATCGAGGAGGAGCGGTTCGACGACGTCCAGACCCAGATCCTCACCCGGGTCGGCCTGGCCAACTACTTCGCGGCGGCGCTGATCCTGCCGTACGAGCAGTTCCTCACCGCCGCCGAGCAGCGCCGCTACGACATCGACCTGCTCACCGAGCACTTCGGGATGGGCTGGGAGACGATCTGCCACCGCCTCAGCACCCTGCAGCGCCCCCGGGCCCGCGGCGTGCCGTTCTCGTTCGTGCGGGTCGACCGGGCCGGGAACATGTCGAAGCGGCAGTCGGCGACGGGCTTCCCGTTCTCGCGCACCGGCGGCACGTGTCCACTGTGGAACGTCTACGAGGCGTTCGGCGCCCCGGGCCGCGTGGTCACGCAGGTCGCCGCGATGCCGGACGGTCAGCGGTACCTCTGGATCGCCCGCACCGTCGTGCGGCACCACGGCGGCTACGGCCAGCCCGGCAAGATGTACGCGATCGGCCTGGGCTGCCAGATCAAGCACGCCGCCCGCCTCGTCTACTCGACGGGCATGGACCTGCACGACGCCGAGGCGGCGATGCCGATCGGCCCGGGCTGCAAGACCTGCGAGCGCGCGACCTGCCCGCAGCGGGCGGCGGCCCCGGTCAGCGGCCGCCTCGACCTGGACGAGAACCGCAGCACCTTCATCCCGTACCCCCTGAAGGGCACATGACGAGCGTGGCCGATACGCTTCAGCGCACCTCCGACTGAAGGACGTGTATGAGCGACGACTACGTCAGCCTGAGCAAGGACCTCGACGGCGACGGCGACGAGGACCCGGCCCAGGTGTACACCACCGACGACGGCAGCAACGTGCTGATCGGCGACCTGGACCACGACGGCGAGCCCGACTTCGCCGCGCTGGACTCCAACGGCGACGGCGTCTACGAGCTGTCGTACGACGCCAACACCGGCGTGGTCACCGACCTGACCACGGACACCGTGGTCTCCTGAGCCTGGGTTGACCTTGGAACACGTGAGGTTCCAAGGTCAACGCGCGAGTAGGCGCTCCACGTGGTCGAGCTCGTGCCAGGCGAGCGACTCGTACCCGTCCTCGTCGCTCATCCGGCGCAGCTGCGCCAAGGCGTGCGCGTCGCCGCGCAGGGCCAGTCCGGTCGCCGCACGAATCCGCACCTCCCGGTCGTCGCCGGCCATCCGGGCGGCGAGCAGCTCACGCAGCGCGGGGCCGTCGATCGCGGAGTAGATGAGCGCGGCCGTCGCCGTCGCGCTGACCGCCGGGTCCCGGTCGCGGGCGAGGCTCAGCATCGTCTGCAAGATGTGCGGCGGCGGGTCGTCCGCGGGACCGCCGCGGCCGTTGAGGATCTCCCCGGCCACGCGGCCGCGCACCTCGGGGCGAGGGTCCTCCACGAACGGCAGGAACTCGTGGAGGATCGCGCCGATCTCGCTGAAGCCCGCGTACGCGCCGAGCACACTGCACAGCGCCTCGGTGTCGGTCTCGGCCGCCATCCGCCCCCGCAGTACCAACAGCGCGTCGGCGGCGTACGGCGCGTCGACGGCCTCCCCGCCGAGCGTCGAGAAGTGCAGTAGCTCGGCGGTGAACCGGCGCACCGCCACGTCCGCGTCGGCCAGCCGACCGGCCGCCCATCGGAAGGTCTCCTCCGCCGGGAACCGCCCCATGACGGCATGCCGCGCCGCCGACCAGTCGCACGACTCCTGGTCCGCCGACCACAGCGCCCGCGCGAGCAGCTCGTCGCGCGTGACCGGGAGCTCCAGCAGCTGCTCGAGGACGGTGACGACGGCCCGGTGCCCGGCGAGGACCTCGGCCCACCGGCCGTCGGCGGTACGCACACGGATCCGTAGCGCCCGGGGTGCGTACTCGTCGGTGGTGAGGTGGTCCCGTGTGACGGCGTCGCCGTCCGCCGCCCCCGACCGGCGCCGCAGCTCGGCCTCCGGGTCGACGCCGAGCCAGGCCCGCGCGGCGTCGAGCGCACGGCGCAGCGTGGCCTCCGACGCCGGGTAGCGGTGCAGCAGGAGCTCCAGCAGCTCGCTGGCCCCGTGCTCGGCGGTCCACACCGGCGGGTCGATCTCGCCCCACGGTCCTGACGGTACGGCCGTGCTGGCCTCGTAGAGCAGCTGCGCGAATCCCGGGCCGCCCAGGAGGGCCACTGCACCGGCGACCGCTCGGCCCTCGTCCCCCCACTGGGCCTCGTGGGGCAGCGCGGACAGGTATCGACGGACGGCCGCCACGTCACCGTCGCGGATGGCCTCGATCACCACCTGGTCAGCTTGCCGCGTCGGCGTCGGAGTAGCGCACGCCCGAGCGGGGATTGCGGCTGAGCCATGCGAGCATGTCGTTGACCTCGTGCGCGTACCACTCCGTGTACCCGCACGCGCTGCAGATCCACACCTCGAAGCGGCCCGCCTCGACGCGCTTCTTGAACTCCCCGGTGACCGCCGCTCCGGAGCCCGCCCGGGCCACGGCCGGCAGGAGCTCGACGACGTTGCTGCTGTCGGTGTCGGGGACCATGACCGGGTCGACGTGCCACAGGCGCGGGCACTGGCACTTCACACAACGACGACTCGTCCGCATGGGCGCAGCGTAGACGCCGTCAGGTTTTCCTGGCGCGCGCCGTGCGGGTCGCGTGCAACGACGCCAGCAGCTGCAGCCGGTCCGCGTCGGCGCTGCCCGGCTCGGCGGTGAAGACCAGCATGACCGGGCCGGGGTTGCCGGGCAGCGGGTACGTGTCCCAGTGCAGGACGAGGTCTCCCACCTCGGGGACCCGGAAGGTCTTGGTACCGCTGACCGACTCGCGCACGTCGTGGCGGGCCCACAGCCGCCGGAACTCGGCGCTGCGGATGCTCAGCTCGCCGACGATCGCGGTGGCGCGCGGGTGGGTGGGGTCGGTGGCGACGGCGGCGCGCATCATGCCGATGTACTCCAGGGCCTGCCGCTCCCAGTCCGGGCAGCTGCGCCGGCCGGTCAGCGTGTCGTCGAACATCAGCAGGAGCATGTTCAGCCGGTCGGGCGGAGCGTCCTGCGGGTCGCCGAGCAGCGCCTCCGCCATCGGGTTCCAGTCGAGCAGGTCGAGGTGCCGGCCGAGCACGACCGCCGGGGTGTCCATCACCCGCAGCAGCCGCCGCGTGCTGTCCGGCACCCGCTCCGGGCCGTGCTCCACCCGGGCGGGCATCGGCCGCCGCGCGGCGTGGGCCAGGGTGTACAGGTGGCGGCGCTCCTCGTCGTCGAGGCCGAGCGCGCCGGCGAGCGCGTCCAGGACGTCGTCGGACGGGCGCACCTCGCGGCCCTGCTCCATCCGCTGGTAGTAGTCGGTGCTCAGCCCGGCGAGGAGGGCCAGCTCCTCGCGCCGCAGCCCGGCGACCTTGCGCCGGCCGCCCGGCTCCAGGCCGACGTCGCGCGGGTGCAGCCGGCCGCGCCGGGCACGCAGGAAGTCGCCGAGCTCACGGGCGTACGGATGGGTCATGCCGCAAGTGTGCCGCCCCGCCGCCCGCCCAAGGTAGGACCCGCGGACCTACCGAGCCGGCTCGCGCTGCTCCTAACGTCGGCGGTCGACCGTACCTCCACCCTCCAGGAGCAGCAGATGACCGTCCCCGACCAACACGGCCGGATCGCCGTCGTGACCGGCGCGAACTCGGGCCTCGGCCTGGTCACCGCGACCGAGCTGGCCCGCCACGGCGCCCACGTCGTGCTCGCCGTCCGCAACACCGCCGCCGGCACGCAGGCGGCCCGCCGGATCGGCGGCGACGTCGAGGTCCGCGAGCTGGACCTGGCCTCCCTCGCCTCCGTGCGGGCCTTCGCGGCGAAGCTGGCCGACGACCACCCGGCGATCGACCTGCTGGTCAACAACGCCGGCGTGGTGCTGCTCGGCCCGCGCCGCACCTCCGCCGACGGCTTCGAGCTGCAGCTCGGCACCAACCTGCTGGGCCACTTCGCGCTGACCGGCCTGCTGCTCGGCAACCTGACGGCCGCGCGGGAGGCCCGGGTGGTCAGCCTCAGCTCGATCACCCACAAGACCGCGCACCTCGACTTCGACGACCTGATGTTCGAGCGCGACTACCGGGCCTCCGCCGCGTACGGCCGGTCCAAGCTCGCCACCACGGTCTTCGGCGTCGAGCTGGACCGCCGCCTGCGCGCCGCCGGGTCGCCGGTCGTCAGCGTGCTGGCCCACCCCGGCCTGACCCGCACCAACCTGACCCCGCGGGCCTGGGAGCACCGCGGCCGGTTCGGGCGGGCGGTCGCGTGGATCGGCCTGCTGGCCACCCAGTCGGTGGAGCAGGGCGCGCTGCCGCAGCTGCGGGCCGCGACCGGGCCCGGGGTGCGGGGCGGCCAGTTCTTCGGCCCGGCCGGCCTCTGGGAGACGCGGGGCCGGGTCACCGAGGCCCGGCTCAGCCGGGAGGCCGCCGATCCGGCCGTCGGCCGGCGACTCTGGGCGGCGGCCGAGGAACTGACCGGCGTCAGCTACCTCTGACCGCGGCCGTCTCAGCGGTGAGGGTGCCGTCGCCCAGGGACAGCGACCGGCCGGCGGTGTACGAGACGGTGTGCGGCGCGGGAGCTCCGCGATGCCGAGCAACGGCGCATCGACGCCGAGCTGGGCAGTGCCCGCTCCTGCCCGGATCACGTGCCCGGCGGGTTGTGCTCGAGGGTCGCCAGGAAGGTCTCGGCGGCGTCCTGGACGCGGTCCCGGTCACCGGTGGTCAGCTGGTCGAGGAGTAGCCCGCGGATCGTCGCGATCACCAGGGTGGCGGTGCGGGTCGCCGTGGCCGGGTCGGTGTCCGGTCCCTGCGCCTCGACCAGGGAGCGCATCCAGTCGGCCACGACCCGCTCCAGGAACTCCGTGAACTGCCGCGGTGCCTGCAGGGCGCGTCCGTAGACCGCGAAGAACAGCCGGAACTCCGCCGACTGGCGCGGGTCGGAGGTGCGCGTCCAGACCGCCCGCGCCGCCGCGGCCAGGCCGGGCCGGTCACCGGCCGCGTCGCTCGTGGCCGCGAAGGTACGCTCCCGCAACCGGCCGAGGATCGCCTCGAGCATCTGCTCCTTGGTGCCGAAATGATGCACCAGCGTCGTGGTCGAGACCCCGAGGGCGCCAGCCACCGGCCGCCACGACAGCTCGGCGAACCCGTGCTCGACGGCGTAGTCGACCGCCGCGTCGAGCAGGTCGGCGCGCCGCTGGTGGTTGACCGGCCGTCCCGCCATCTCCGCCTCGTGATCCAGCTCGCGTTGCAGTTCCTAGAACGATCGTACTATCTTCATTTCTTGTACGGTCGTTCTAGGAATATGGAGGTACCCCGTGCACGTGTTCGTCACCGGAGCGTCGGGCTGGGTCGGTCGCGGGCTCGTCCCCGAGCTGACCGCCGCCGGCCACACGGTCACCGGGCTGGCCCGCTCCGACGCGGCTGCCCGATCCCTGCGGGCGATGGGGGCCGAGGCCCGCCCGGGATCCCTCGACGACCTCGACGCCCTGCGCGACGCGGCCGCGTCCGCCGACGGGGTCGTCCACCTCGCGTTCAAGCACGACCTGTTCTTCGCCGGCGACTTCGCCGCCGCCACCGACGCCGACCGTGCGGCGATCGATGCCTTCGGCGAGGCCCTCGCCGGCACCGGCAAGCCGTTCGTCATGGCCTCCGGCATGTTCGGCGTGCTCGGGCTACCACCCGGTGTCGTCGCCACCGAACGCGACGGGCTGGCCCCGGACGGCGACGGCGGCGAGGGCGGCCCGGTCAGCGGCGCCGGCGGGCGGATGGCCAACGCCCGCCACGCGCTCGCGCTCGCCGGCCACGGCATCCGGTCCTCGATCGTGCGGCTCCCACCCGCCACCCACGGCAACGGTGACAACGGCTTCACCACCACCGCGATCGGCTTCGCCCGCGACAAGGGCGCCGCGGCGTACGTCGGCGACGGCAGCAACCGCTGGCCGGCCGTCCACCGCGACGACGCCGCGCGGCTGTTCCGCCTCGCGGTCGAGTCCGCGCCGGCCGGCGCCGTGCTGCACGCGGTCGGCGACGAGGGCGTGCCGATCCGCGCGGTCGCCGAGGCGTTCGCCGCACAACTGCGCATCCCCGCGGTCTCGGTCACCGCGGAGCAGGCCGGCGACTACGTCGGCTGGCTCGGCGGCTTCTGGGGCGTCGACGGCCCCGCCTCGGCGCAGCTCACCCGCGACCTGCTCGGCTGGCGACCCACCCGGCCCGGGCTGATCGCCGACCTCGAACACGGCCACTACTTCACCTGAGCGGCAGCGGTTCAGTGCAGCTGCGGCAGGAAGCGGTGCCGGGCGAGGGCCGCTGTCGTCTCGGCCGCGAGGGCGGCGATGAACGCGGTGATCGCGAGGATGACGACCCAGGCCCAGATCCGGTACCCCGGTGGGTGGGCGTAGGCGACCCAGTGCAGCGCGAAGGTGGCGACCGCCGCGTAGGGGAACGCGTACGCCCAGAACCCGGAGGTGAAGTGCAGGTGGCGGTACACGCCGACGAGCCGGAGCTGGACGAGGGCGGCCAGGAGCGTGTAGCCGGCGAGCCCGAAGGTCACGGCGTCGACCTTGCCGCGGGTGATGGCCAGGTACGCCAGGCCGGCGAGGGCGGGTGGGGCCGCCGAGATCGCCAGGGTGGGTTGCAGCTGCGGGGGGAGCGGCGGGCGGAAGTACAGCCGGGCCAGGATCATCGACTCGATGACGAGCCACGACACGAGACCGAGGCCGAAGAACACCCGGGCGGGGCCTGACCAGCCGGCGAGGGCCGCGCCGATGGTGGCGATCAGTCCTCCGGCGACGGCGGGCAGCACGTAACCGGGGTGCAGCTTGTCCAGGTCGAGGCCGCCGGCGATCCACTGGCCGGCCATCCATCCGGCCAGAAGGACCGTGACGGCGGCGAAGACCCCGAACAGCCACTGACCCGTCGTGCGTTCGTGTCGCATCAGGCCGATGGCCAGCAGCATGCCGACGATCGGGATCAGCGAGACGAACGGTCCCAGCGCCGGGTCGGCCAGTTCGGCGGTCCAGCCGCCGGGCCGCCGCGGCACCTGCGAGACGTAGCTGACGAGGAGCACCAGCCAGACGACGGCGGCCAGGATGCACAGAATGTCGGAGACGAGCGCGGGTGCGAACTGCAGCATGGCGGCGTAGCCCCAGCAGCCGGCCAGGCCGGTCAGGCCGTACGCGATGCCGAACAGGTTCGGGGTGATCCCGACGTGTGGCTCGCTGGTCCGTGTGTTCACTGTGGGACGCTACCCGGGGCTCCGGCGCTTACCCCCCACCTGCCGCATCCGCGGCCGAAACGCGCCCGCGCCAGGTCCCGGGTTCACGTGCGGCGCCGGGTGAGCCGGACCGCCGCGACCAGCAGGACGGCCGCCAGCCCGAGGAAGACCGCCGACTCGATCGCCTGGAACGCCCAGAACCGGCTCTCCGGCTGGAACTCGGTGTAATGGCGCAGCCCGTGGTCGATCAGGTAGCGGTCGACCGAGCCGTCCGACGCGGCCAGTTGCCGCAGTGCCGTGGACTGCTCGCCTTCGGGGACGAGCCGGCCCGCCCGGTCGATCCAGCGCTCGCTCACCGACCAGTCGGTGCCGGGTGGTGGTGCGGCGCCCGGTTCGGCGATGCGGGCCAACGGGGTGAGGTAGTGCGGCCGGGCGAACTCCTCCAGGCTGAGGCGGGCCGCGAGGAAGACGCCGAGTGTGGCGGCCATCGCCGCGATGGTGCGGCGCAGCACCGCCCCGGCCGTCACGCCGACGGCGAAGGCGAAGACGGCCGCTGCCGTGAGGCTGGGGACCGCGATGACGAACGACGTTGCGTGCAGCCGGCCGGAGATGTCGTCGAGCGGCGCGCGCCACCAGCTCAGCAGCCCGGCGGCGGCCGCGGTCAGGACCGCGACCGCCGCGCCGACCAGCGTCAGCTTGGTGGTCAGCCATCGGGTCCGGGACACGCCCTGCGTGCAGGCCAGCCTCCAGGTGCCCTGCTCGAACTCACGGGCCAGCAGCGGTGCCCCGACGAAGACCCCGGCCAGGGCGGGCAGGAACGCCGCCCACAGCAGCCGCCGGGCCCAGGTGGCGTGCCGGTCGGCGAACGCCTCGACCAGCCGCTCGCACCCGGCCCGGCTGCCCGGGTCGGCGACGCAGGCGGCGACGCCGTCGGCGCGGTACTGCGCGTGCAGCGCCAGGCCGGTCCAGACGAGCGGGACCGCCAGCGCCAGCAGCAGCACGACGGCGGCGAGCAGTTCGGCGCGATGCTGGCGCCAGGTCACCCACGACATGCAGCCTCAGCCCTCTCCGGCAGCCGACAGGTACGCCAGGACCACTTCCTCCAGGCTCACCGCACTGGCCTGCCACAGCGGGTGCGGCGGCGTCCCGGAGGGTTGCCGCACCAGCAGGGTGCTGTGCCGGTCGCCGTGGGTCGCCGCGATCACGGCGGGCAGGCCGGCGGCCGCGTCGCTGCGCGGCCCGGTGAGCAGCCGGTGCCCGGCCAGCAGGTCGTCGATGTCGCCGGCCAGCCGGAGCCGGCCGCGGTCCAGCAGCACGAGGTGGTCGCAGACCCGTTCCAGCTCGGCGACGACGTGCGAGGAGAGCAGCACCGTGAGCTCGGTGGCGGCGACCGCGTCGACCAGGGTCCGCATCACCTCCCGGCGGGCGAGCGGGTCGAGGCTGGCGACCGGCTCGTCGAGGATCAGCAGGCGGGGCCGCTTGGCCAGCGCCAGGGTCAGGGCGACCTGCGCCTGCTGGCCTCCGGAGAGTGCGCCGCAGCGGCGGTCGAGGGGGATGCCCAGGCCGTCGAGGCGCTGCCGGGCACCGGCGAGGTCGAACCGCCGGTTCATCGCCCGGCCGAAGCGGAGCATGTCGTGGACGGTGAAGCCGCGGTACAGCGGGCAGTCCTGGGCGACGAAGCCCACCTCGGCGAGGCCGAACGTGGACACGCGGCCCTCGGTGGGCTCGAGCAGGCCGGCCGCCAGGTGCAGCAGCGTGGTCTTGCCGGCGCCGTTGCCGCCGACCAGGCCGATGACCCGGCCGGCCGGCAGCTCCAGCGTGCAGTCGCGCAGCCCCCAGGTGCGGCGCCCGTAGCGCCGGCCGAGACCGTTCGCGGTCAGGGCGGACCCGCCGGTCACGCGGCGCCCGCCCGGGCCGTGTCGTCGTCGAGGGCGGCGGTGACCAGGGCGCGCACCTGCTCGTGGTCGAGGCCGGCGGCCCGGGCCGCGGCGAGCCAGCCGCGCAGGTCGCGGGAGAGCCGGGCGTAGGTCGCCGCCGGCACCCGGTCGATGCTGCCCACCACGTAGGTGCCCTGTCCGCCCCGCGCATCGACCAGCCCGGCGTGCTCAAGCTCCCGGTACGCCTTCGCGACGGTGTTGGGGTTGACCACCAGGGCGGCCGCGACCTCGCGGACGGTGGGCAGCCGGTCGCCGTCGCTGAGGTAGCCGAGCAGCAGGCCACGGCGGACCTGCTCGACCAGTTGCAGGTAGGTCGGGACACCGGATCGTGCGTCCAGCCGGAACGCGAACATCACTCCACCCTCGCCATCTTGTCCTCTTGTACTAGGACAGTAGTACAAGACGCGGCTCTTGCCTACCCGCCGCCGACCTGGTACGAATGCTCAACTTAGAACTCAGGTTCATGTATATGAACCAATTGGCCGGCCGGAGGGACCACATGATCCATTCGTCGATCTCCCGTCGGAGCCTGCTGCGCGGTGCGCTTGCGGCAGGCCTGACCGTTCCCACGGCATCGCTGTTCGCTGCGTGCGGCGGTGCGGCAACTCCGAAGACCAACGAAGCCCGCGGCACGCTTGCGATGACCGCCTGGGAGGCATACCCGGACCAGATCCGCACCCTGCTGGCATCCTTCAAGGACCAGTCCGGCGTGGGCGTGGACCTGTCGCTCATCCCGAACGTCGGCTACGGCCCGGCCCTGCAGACGCGGCTGCAGGGCGGCCAGGCGATCGACGCCTTCTACAACTTCGCCTACGCCTCGACCAAGTACGTCGACGCGGGCTGGGCCGGGACGCTCAACAAGTTCGCCGGCGTCGAGGACATGCTGGGCGACATGTTCCCCGCGTCGGCGGCCCGGCACCGCCTCGCGGACGGCCGGATCATCAGCGTCCCGTACTTCTCCGCGGTGCACAGCCTGATGTACAACCAGAGCCACCTGCAGAAGAACGGCATCAGCGCACCTCCGACCACGAAGGAGGAGGTGTACGAGCAGTGCAAGAAGCTCAAGGCCGCCGGCGTGGCCAGCCCGTACGCGGGCTACTGGACCAAGCAGTTCCTGGAGGAGTACTTCCTCGTCTACCTGCTGGCCGACGGGATCACGCCGTTCGACGCCAAGGGTGCCCCGGTCTTCGCCGACGACGCCAAGACGCTCAGCGTCATGGAGTGGTGGAAGGCGATGTACCAGGAGGGCCTGACGTCCAAGGAGGTCCTCACGGCCGACCCGGGCGCGCACGTCACCGCGATGGCCCAGGGCAACTCCACGTTCTACACGCTGCACCACTACTTCCTGCAGATCATCCGCACGACGGAGGGCCCCGAGTCGAAGAACGTCACGATCTCGTACCGCCACCCCGGCATCGCCGGCAAGACGCTGCAGATCGGTGAGGTCATCCAGATCGGGGCCACGGCCGGCGGCGCGCGGGCCGAGGACGCCTGGAAGCTGCTGAAGTTCTACGGCTGGAAGGACGAGGCCGGCAAGTACTCCACGTTCGCGTCCTGGGCGAAGGCGGCGGCGCTGCTCGGCCCGTACCCGGGGCTGTTCAAGGACAAGGACTTCCTGGCCGCGTTCCCCGACTACTACGACATGCCGAAGCTGGAGGACTCCTTCGCCAACCAGAGCGACGTCGTCCCCGCCCGGGTGGCGCCGTGGTACGCGTCGTTCCAGGTGAAGGTCGGCGACCGGCTCCAGGCGATGCTGCTCGGGCAGGCCGGCGTCAAGGACACCGTCGACGGGCTGGCTGCGGACGCCAAGAACCTCGCGGCCGCGGGCAGCTAAGCATGGCGGCAAAATCGGTACGGGCCCGGGCCGACGCCCGGTTCGGGCTCGTCCTCGCCACCCCGGCCCTGATCTTCGTGCTCGGCCTGGTCGCCTGGCCGGCGATCCGCACGACGGTCTACTCCCTGCAGAAGGTCACCTTCGCCGGGCAGGAGCGCTGGGCCGGGTTGGCGAACTTCAAGACCCTGTTCGCCGACGAGCAGTTCCGGCACGCGCTCACCACGACGGTGCTCTACGCGGTCGGCTTCCTGCTCGTCTCCACGCTGCTGGGCCTCGCCTTCGCGCTGCTGCTCAACACCGGCTTCCGCGGCCAGTGGCTGGCCCGCAGCCTGCTCATCGTCCCGTGGGCCTGCCCGTGGGTGATGGTCGGCATGATCTGGAAATGGTTCGTCGACGGCGAGGTCGGCGCGCTCAACGGCGCCCTCGCCCTCGTCGGCCTCGACAGCGTCTCCCCGCTGTCGGACAGCACCGGCGCGCTGGTCGTCGCGATCCTCGCCGGGGCCTGGCGGCAGGCGTCGTTCACCGGGCTGCTGTTCCTGGCCGGGCTGCAGACGATCCCGCGCGAGCTGCCGGAGGCCGCGATGGTCGACGGGACCAACGCCTGGCAGCGGCTGCGGCACCTGACCCTGCCGTGGCTGCGGCCGGTCATCGTCGTCGTGGTCATCATCAACACGATCTTCGGCTTCATGCAGTTCGACACGGTCTGGGCGCTGACCCAGGGCGGCCCGGGCGACGCGACCTCGGTGCTGTCGATCTACCTGTACCAGCAGCTGTTCGTCTACACGAACACCGGCCTCGGGTCGGCGACCGCCGTCGTCCTCGGCGGGATCGCGCTGGTGCTCGGGTTCGTGTTCGTGAAGCTGCTGTACCGCTCGAGCACGATCACGGAGGGGGTGGAGTGATTTGAGACGGTCGCGGCTCGCCTCGGCGGGGATCTACGCCGGGTTCGCGTTGTTCCTCGTGTGGATCCTGTTCCCGCTGTACTTCACCGTGCTCAGCAGCTTCATGGGCCCGTCCGAGATCGGCGCCAAGCCGTTCCACTGGTGGCCGCACGACCCCACCCTCGCCAACTACGTCGCCATCTTCACCGGCAACAGCGCGCCCTTCTCCACCGGGCAGGACGGCGGGATCGTCTCCAGCACCGACGCGGTCGCCCGCCTGATGCCGGCGATCGCCCGCAGCCTGTGGGTCGGCGTCGTCGTGGTCGCCAGCAACCTCGTCATCGCCGGCGCCGCCGGGTACGCGTTCTCGCGGTACCAGTTCCGCGGCTCCCGGATCGCCTACCTGCTGCTGCTCGCGTCCCGGGTGGTGCCGGCCATCGCGGTCGTGCTGCCGTTCTTCATCGCGTTCCGGCAGCTCGGACTGCTCAACACGTCGCTGGCCCTGATCATCAGTTACAACGCGTTCACGCTGCCGCTGGCGATCTGGCTGCTCAAGACGTACTTCGACAGCGTGCCGAAGGAGCTCGAGGAGGCCGCCGAGGTCGACGGCGCGTCCCGGCTGCGCTGCCTGCTGGTGGTCGTCACCCCGATCGCCCGGCCCGGCCTCATCGCCGCCGGTCTGCTGGTCTTCCTGGAGGCGTGGAGCGAGTTCTTCTACTCGCTGGTGCTGACCAACGCCCTCACGGTGCCGCCGGTCGTGGCCGGTCTGCAGAACCTCCAGCAGTTCTCCTGGACGACGCTGGCCGCGGCGACCATGTTCACGGTCGTCCCGCCCGTGCTCATCGCCCTGGCGTTTCAGCGGTACATCGTGACGGGTCTTGCCGCAGGGAGTGTGAAATGACGGAGAGTCTTGCCGGGAAGGTCATGACCGTCCTCGGGCCGATCGAGCCGGAGGACATGGGCAACACCCTCACCCACGACCACGTGCTGGTCGACGGGTGGGGACTGCGCCAGCTGTACGAGGCGATCCTCGACGACGAGGAGCTCGCCGTCGAGGAGGTCCGCCGGTTCGCCGCGGCCGGCGGCCGCACGATCTGCGACCCGACGAACATCGGGCTCAAGCGCGACCCGCAGGCCCTGCGCCGGATCAGCGCGGCCACCGGCGTCAACATCGTCATGGGCGCCGGCTGGTACCGCGAGATCGTCTACCCCGACTACATCACCACCGACAGCACCGAGGCCCTCGCCGACCGCCTCGTCGCCGAGATCACCGACGGCGTCGACGGCAGCGGCATCCGCCCCGGCTTCATCGGCGAGATCGGCACCGAGCGCGGCCACATCACCCCGCACCAGGAGCGCGTGTTCCGCGCCGCCGGCCGGGCCCACCGCCGCACCGGCTGCCCGATCATGACCCACACCACCCACTGGGGCGAGCTGGCCCTCGAACAGCTCGACCTGCTCGCCGAGGAGGACGTCGACCCCGGTCACGTCGTCGTGTCGCACCTGGGCGACCGGCGCGGCGTCAAGTGGTGGCTGCCGATCGCCGAACGCGGCGCCTGGCTCAACATCGACAACCTGGCCTTCGTGCAGGGCTACGCACCCCTGTCGTTCCGGGCCGACAACGTCGCCGAGCTGTGCGCCATGGGACTGGCCGGGCAGCTCATGCTGTCCAACGACATCTGCGAGCTGGGCCAGCTCGCCGCGTACGGCGGACCGGGCTACGCCAACGTGATCGAGCACTTCCTGCCCATGCTCCGCGACCGGGGCGTGTCCGAGGAGGACATCCACCGCATGACGGTCGCCAACCCCGCCCGGGCGTTCGCGTACGCGACCACGCCCGCCACCGAACCTGGAGTGCAACCATGAGCACAACGGCAGTCGTCGTCGGCGCCGGCCGCGGCATCGGGCAGGCGATCGGCGAGGACCTCGCCCGGGCCTGCCCCGGCGACCGCCTGATCCTCGCCGACATCGACGCCGCCCTCGTCGAAGGCGTTGCCGCGGCCCTGCGGGCCGAGGGCTTCGAGGTGACCGCCCGCCACGTCGACATCACCGACGAACAGTCGGTGCGGGACCTCGTCGCCGAGACGTCGGACGCCGACCGGGTCGCGATCGCCGCCGGGGTGTTCGACAGCGCGCCCAGCCTCGACGTCGCCGTCGCCGACTTTGAACGCATCCTGCGGGTCAACACCGTCGGCTGCTTCGACGTCGCCCGCCGCTACGCCGCCGCGATGGCCGACCGGGGCGGCGGCTCGATCGTCGCCGTCGCCTCCGTCGCCGCCCGGATGCCCCGCATGCGCCAGGCCGCCTACTCCGCCTCCAAGGCAGCCCTCCGCCAGTCGCTGCGGGTCCTCGCCATGGAGGTCGCCGGCAGCGGGGTCCGGATCAACACCGTCTCGCCCGGGCCCACGGACACGCAGATGATGCGGCAGCTCGCCAGCGACCACGCCACCGTCGACGACCTCGCCGACGGCAGCCTGCCGGCGCTGCGCCCGCGGATCCCGGCCGGCCGGGTCGCCCGCGGCACCGACATCGCCGCCGCCGTGCGATTCCTGCTGTCCGCCGACAGCTCCCACATCCTGCTCGGCGACCTCGTCGTCGACGGCGGCGAACTGCTGGGCATGTGATGAGACTCGGCATCGTCGGCGCCGGCATCATGGGCGCGAAGGTGGCGGCAGCCGCGGGCCGGCTGACCGGGGTCGAGGTCACCGCCGTCGCCGACCCCGTCCCCGAGCGGGCCGCCGCGCTCGGCGGCACCGCGTTCGCGGACTGGCGCGACCTGCTCGACTCGGGCCCGGTCGACGCCGTCTACCTCGGGCTGCCCCACGACGCCCACGCCGACGCGTGCGCGGCGGCGTCGGCCCGGGGCCTGCACGTGCTCATCGACAAACCCCTGTGCACCACCGTCGCGGAGGCCGACCGGATCATCGCCGCCCGGGACGCCGCCGGCGTCGTGGTCATGGTCGGCTTCAGCTACCGGTTCCGGGCCGAGTGGCTCGCCGCCCGGCGGCTCGTCGCCGGCGGGGCGATCGGGGAGCCGGTGTCGGTCACCGACGTCATCGTGGAGGCGGCCCCGGACACGCCGGCGTGGTACTGGGACCCCGCCCGCGGCGGCGGCATCCTCCACCTGCAGTCGCACCACTGCTTCGACCGGCTGCCCTGGCTGGTCGGGGTCCCCCTGGCCGAGGTGACCGGCCGGACCGCCGGGGACGAGGCCGCCGCGATCACCACGACGTTCGCCGGCGGCGCCGTCGGCGGGATCTCGCTGTCGTTCGGCCGCACCCACCACGCCGAACCACGGTCGCTGACCGTCGTGCAGGGCACCGCCGGGCAGCTGCGCATCGAGCAGGGCGGCAGCCTCGCCGTCGCCACGGCGGCGGGGGAGCGGACCGAGTCGCACGCCGGCGACGACTGGCTGCACCGGGAGCTGGCCGCGTTCGTCGCGGCCTGCACAGGGGCCGACAGGGGGGCCGACACGGGGGCGGACACGGCCTTCCCGACGGCCGAGGACGGCCGGCGAGCCGTGGTCTGCGCCGCCGCCGCGGCCGAGTCGGCCCGCACCGGGCAGCCGGTGAGGGTGTCATGAGCGGCCTCGTACTTCGCGGCGGGCTGGTCTGCGACCCCGAAGCCGGCACCCTCGCGCCCGGGGACGTCGTCGTGCGCGACGGGCGGATCGCCACGGCGGCCGACCCGTCCGACCCGGTCGTCGACGTGTCCGGGCTGGTGGTGACGCCCGGCCTGGTCGACCTGCACACCCACGTCTTCGTCGGCCAGGACCTCGGCGTCGACCCGGACGAGGCCGGCCCGCCCAGCGGGGTCACGACGATGGTGGACACCGGCAGTGCCGGCGCGCACCTGTTCGGGGCGTTCGTCCGCGGTACCGTCGAACGGGCGCGGACCCGCATCGGCGCGTTCATCAACATCTCCACCGTCGGCACCACGAGCATCATGCTCTCCGGCGAGCTGAAGACCCTCCCGTACGTCGACCCGGCCGCCTGCCGCGCGGCGATCGCGGAGCACCGGGACCGGATCATCGGCGTGAAGGTCCGGGCGTCCGCCGACGTCGCCGGCGACAACGGCGTCGTCGCGCTCGACCGGGCCCGCGAGGTCGCCGACGCCGAGGGGCTGCCGCTCATGGTGCACCTCGGGCCCCCGCCGGCGTCCCTGGCCGACATCCTGGCCCGGCTCGGCCCCGGCGACCTCCTCACGCACTGCTTCACCGGCCTCTCCGGTACCCCGTACACCGAGCACGGCCGGGTCGTCGACCTGGTCGCCGAGGCCCGGCAGCGCGGCGTGCGCTTCGACGTCGGGCACGGCATGTGCGGCTTCGACCTGGAGCAGGCCCGCGCCGCGGTCGACGCCGGGTTCCTGCCCGACACGATCAGCTCCGACCTGCACACCTACTCCCGCCCGATCGTCGGCGGCCTGCCGGCCGTGATGGCGAAGTTCCTCGGGCTCGGCGTGCCCCTGCCCGAGGTGGTGCGCCGCGCCACCGTCGACCCCGCCCGGATCGCCGGGTTCGACGGCGTCGGCACCCTGCGGCCCGGCGCGCCCGCCGACGTCGCCGTCCTGCGGGTGACCGACGCGCCCGCCGTCGACGTCGTCCTCACCGTCCGCGCCGGCGAGATCGTGTACCGCGCCTCGAACTGAAAGGCATCGAAGCCATGGACATCTACGCCGAACTGGGCGTCCGGACGATCATCAACGCGGTCGGGCCGGCGACCCGGCTGGGCGGCCTGCCGCTCTCCGACGAGGTCGTCGAGGCGATGCGGGCCGCCGGCGCGCGCAACGTCCGCATGGACGAGCTCGAGGAGGCGGCCGGCGCCGAGATCGCCGCCCTCCTCGGCGCGCCGGCCGCCTACGTCACCAGCGGCGCCGCCGCCGCGCTGAGCCTCGCCACCGCCGTGTGCCTCGCCGGTGACCGGCCCGCCGCGATCGACGTGCTGCCCGAGGTCGCCGGCCCCCGCCGCCGGGTCGTCATCCAGCGGGCCCACCGCGACCCCTACGACCACGCGCTCACCGCCGTCGGCGCGGAGCTCGTCGAGATCGGCTACCCCGGCTCGACCCGCCCCGACGAGCTGGTCCGCGAGCTCGACGGCCGAGCCGCGCTGGTCCTGTGGCGGCCCGGCCGCGGCGGCGACCACCTGGGCATCGTCGAGGTCTGCGAGCTGGCCCACGCCGCCGGTGTACCGGTGCTCGTCGACGCCGCCATGGACGTGCCACCCCTCGCGCGGCTCGCGGAGCTGTTCGACGGCGGCGCCGACCTGGTGGCGATCAGCTCCGGCAAGGCATTCCGCGGCCCGCACACCGCCGGCATCCTCTGCGGCCGGGCCGACCTGGTCGGCGCCGTCGCCCTGCACCACCAGGACATGGACATCCGGCCCCGCACCTGGCAGCGCTCGGAGATCACCGGCGCCGACCCGGTCCGCGGCCGGCACGGCATCGGCCGGGGCATGAAGGTCGGCCGCGAACAGATCGTCGGCCTGCTCGTCGCGCTGCGGGCGTTCGTCCGCGACCCCGGGGCCCACCACCGGCACGGCGCGCAGGAGCTCGCCGACATCCGGGCCGCGCTGGAGGCCGACACCCGGTGCACCGTCCGGGACGGCTACGAGCACCACCTCGACGTGCCCGTCCTGGAGATCGACGTGTCGGCGTCCGGCCGAACGGCCGACGACGTGATCCGGGACCTCGACCGGGGCACGCCCCGCATCCACGTCGGCGAGGACCAGGCGTGGCGCGGTGTCCTCGTCGTCAACCCGATGGGGCTGCAGCCGGGCGACGGGGCGGCGTTCGCGAAGCGGCTGGCCGAGGTGCTGGGATGACGTTCTCGCTGTCCGCGGCGCCGGTGGGCCGGCTGCCCATCCCGGGCTGGGAGGCGTTCTTCGGCCGCAACGACCAGGAGTTCCACGACCTGTGGTTCTACGTCTGGCTGGTCACCGATGGCGAGCGGACCGGGCTGATCGACACCGGCCTGCCGATCGGCGCCGCCGACCGGGCCGCGCTGGACACCGCGAACCAGGCCCTCGACCCGCGGTGCGTGTTCCAGGACGTGCGGCTGCTGCCGGAGGCCCTCGACGCGCTCGGGGTGCGCGGCGAGGACGTCGACTTCGTCCTGCTGACCCAGACGATCACGTACCACACCGGCGGCCTGCTGCCGGACCTGCTCCCGCGGGCGACGGTCTACGCCGCCTACGCCGGGGTCCGGGAGATGCTCTGCGCGCCGCCCGGGCACCCGCCGGTCGAGTTCTACTTCACCGGCCCCTCCTGGTCGTACCTGCGGGACCTGGCGGTCGGCGGGCGGCTGGTGCTGGCGGACGGCCCGGTCGAGGTCGCGCCGGGCCTGTGGTTCGAGCCGACCGGCGGGCACCACCCCGGCTCGGCCGGCGTCCGGGTGCAGCGCGCCGACGGCCTGGCCGGGCTGCTGGAGACGGCGTTCTTCGCCCGGAACATCGACGAGGAGCTCCCCATCGGCATCGCCGAGGACGCCGCCGCGTGCCGCCGGGCCATCAAACACTATCGACGCGTGTGTGATGAAGTGGTGGCGTTGCACGACCCGGGCAACGCGGCACGCTTCCCGATCACACCTCGGCACGCAAGGAGGCCGGCGTCTTGACCGCCATCCGCAGCACCTCGCCGAACGCCCAGTCCGCGGCCGGCGTCAAGTCGGCCGAGCGGGCCCTGGACCTCATGGAGTACCTGGCGGCGCACCGCTCCGGCGCGACCTTCCCGCAGATCAGCCAGGACCTGGGCTTTCCCAAGAGCAGCCTGCACGCGCTGCTGGGCACGCTGGTCGGCCGGGGCTGGATCTACCTGGACGAGGAGCGGCGCCTGTACCGCATCGGCGTGCGGGTCTGGGAGACCGCGCAGAGCTTCGCCTACCTGGACAGCCTCGCCCACCGGGCCGAGCCGCACCTGCGGGCGGCCCGCAACCAGCTCAACGAGACGGTACAGCTGGCCGTGCTCGACGGCATCGACAACGTCTACATCGCCAAGGTCGAGGCCGACCACCCGCTGCGGCTGGTGTCGCGGGTCGGGATGCGGCTGCCCGCCTACGCGACCGGCCTGGGCAAGGTGCTGCTGGCGTTCCTCGATCCGGCCGACCTGAGGGCACGCCTGGAGGGCGTGACCATGCGCCGGTTCACCCAGCACACCATCGCCACGTCGCAGCAGCTGTTCGACCGGGTCCAGGAGATCCGTGAGCGCGGCTTCGGCGAGGACGACGGCGAGTACACCCCCGGGGTCTTCTGCGTCGCCGTGCCGGTCCGCGACGCGACCGGCCGGGTGGTGGCGGCGATGAGCTGCTCCATCCCGCGCGTCCGGCTCGGCGAGGGACCGGCCCACCGCGACCACCTGGTGCAGACGCTGACCCGCCACTGCGACGCGATGTCCCGCGACCTCGGCTGGCGCGGCGGCGGCGCGGCCTAACTTGATCTTTAACCTCGCCGTCGGGGTCGTGGCTTGCTCGGTTTCTTCTTCTTGG
>NZ_JBEXCY010000159.1:0-26864 GCF_040605515.1 Dactylosporangium sp. NPDC005572
GGCCGGAGATGAACAGCACCTTGTTCTGCGCGGCGAGCGGGGCCACCTGCCCGGCCACGCCGGACGAGGTGCTGCCGGCAATGATCTTGTATCCCTGGCCGATGAGGTCCTTGGCGGCGGAGACGGCCTTCGCCGGGTCACCGGCGTCGTCCACCTCCTTGACCTCGACGGGCCGGTTGCCCACCTTGCCGGTGCCCTTCGTGGCGTAGGCGAGGCCGGCCTTCCAGCCGTCGATGTACTGCTTGCCGTAGCTCGCCAGCGCGCCCGTCTGGGAGTACACAAGCCCGACCTTGATCGGCGCGCCGTCCCCGGCGGGCTCCTCGGCCGCTTCCTGAGGGCTGCTGCACGCCGCCGCGAGCGTCGCGGCAAGGGTCAACCCGAACGCCGCGAACAACACCCGCCGCGGCGCACTCGTCTGCCTGATCAACGCTTCCTCCGTGTGAACGCCTTGTTAAGGCCAGCGCCTGCTGGCGGTGTTCGCACACGCTAGGAGTGGCGTCGGGCACGGAGCTATGTGGGTGGCCCACACTAATCGACGGCGAGGGCCGGTCGTCAAGCACTCATCAGGTCGATGAACTCGCCGAGGACCGGCAGGAACCGCTCCGGCGGCGGCATGTGCCCGGCGCCGGGCACCACGATCAGGCCGTTGCGGCCGCGGTGCCGGCCGGACAGCCGCTCGCCGAGGACCGCCACCGAGCGCTCGACCGGGACGAGCTCGTCGGCGCCGCCGAAGATCGCCAGGATCGGGCAGGGCAGGAACGGCAGCAGGTCGGCCGGGTCGAAGGCGGCGTTGCGGGCGACGAACCCGAGGTCCTCGGCGGTCGCGTACGGCCCGTCGGCGACGTGCGGGTGCCACGGCTCGGCCCGCTGCGCCGCCTGCGCGCGCAGGACCGCCTCCGGCGCCTCGCCGGCCAGCAGCCGCGCGGCCCGCTCGTCGGCCCAGCGCAACCCGGCCTCGATCACCTCCGGGGACAGCCCGGCGGCGCGCATGGCCCGCTCCATCCGCACCCGCTCCTGCTCGGCCGGGGTGACCGCCGGGCCGGAGACGGTGACGACGAAGCCGACCCGGTCGGGCGCGGTGACGGCGGCCGCCAGGGCGACCCAGCCGCCCTGGCTGTAGCCGATGAGACCGGCCCGCTCGACGGCCGCCTCCCGGCGCAGCACCGCGAGGGCGGTCAGCGCCTCGGCGGCCCGGTCGGCGAACGACTGGGCCCGCCAGGTGTCCGGCTTGTCATGGCGCAGGGTCGCCACCCCCCGCTCGGCGAGCCAGGCCGGGACCACCTGCCAGGCGTCCCTGGTGGCCGGGCCCGACCCGTCGGACAGCACGAGGCCGGCCCGCGCGGGGCCGGCCGGCAGCATGACGACGCCCTTCAGGTCGCCGACCCTGACGTCGCGCTCCTCGAAGCGTTCTTCGATCGACATGAATCCTCCCCGCACCGCAAGGTAGCAGTGCGGGGAGGATCCCGCGGCCTTTACCGCTGCGCCTACTTGGGCGCGGAGGCCAGTGGTGCCTGGTAGGTCTTGAGCAGGTCGAGCTTGGCCTGGTCGACCGTCTTCCAGTCGTCCTTCAGGACCCCGCCGGTGTCGCCGGAGTTCGGGTTCCAGGACCAGTACGTGTAGCTGAGCCCGTTGTCCTTCAGGTACTTGACCAGGTTCTGCTGCCAGATCCCTTCCAGGTCCTTGTTGCCCTGGGCGTCCTTGTCGGCGACCGAGCGGCCACCGAACTCACCCATGAGCACCGGGGCGACGTTCTGCTTCACCAGGTAGCCGAACTGCTTGTCCCACAGCGCCGGCATGTTGGCCGGGAACGACGGGTCGTTGAACCACTGCTGGGACCAGACCTTCGGGCTGTAGTCGTGCGCGGAGTACACCAGCTTGGACTGGTCGGCGAGCTTCACCGGGTGCTTCGCCGCGCCCTGGAGGTTGCCGCCCCACCAGTAGCCGTTGCCGTCGTAGGACTCGATGCCCTCGACGATGATGAGCCAGTTGGGGTTGGCCTTGAGCACCGCGTTGCCGGCCCGCTCGGCGGCCGCCTTCCAGTCGGTCTTCTCGGAGCCGTCGCCCCAGGTGGCCTCGCCGTGCGGCTCGTTGTGCAGGTCGGCGCCGACGACGAGGGCGTTGCCCTTGTAGTGCTCGGCCAGCTTGACCCAGTCGGAGATCCACCGCTCCTCGCTGACCTTGTCGGTGTACCAGAGGTTGCTCTGGCCCTGCGAGGTCGGGCGGTGCCGGTCGAGGATGACCATCATGCCGCGCTTCGTGGCGCCCTCGACGACCTTGTCCATGATCTGCGGGCCGGTCAGGCCCTCAAGGTCGGGGTTGAGCGCGAAGTCGACGCCGGTCGGCTTGGCGGAGGCGTCGAACAGTTCGTTGCTGAACGGCAGCCGCATCGAGTTGAAGCCCGACGAGACCATCTGGTCGAGCATGTCGTCGAGCTTGCGCGACCACAGCCCGTGCGGGGCGAAGGTGTTGGTCTCCAGCCCGAACCAGTTCACGCCGGTGAAGGTGACCTCCTCGCCGCGGGCGTCGAGGATCTTGCTGCCTTCGGCGTGCAGCGGCATCTGCAGCCGCTGGCCGGCCTGCGCGTTCTCCGGCGTGACCTTCTTGTCGTTGTCCTTCAAGAGCGGCACCAGGGCGACGGCGACAGCGGCGACGACGACCAGCGCGGATATCCAGAGGATTTGAGTGCGACTGAGGGAAGTGCGACCCATGGAGTTGACCTGTCCTCACGTTCGAGACGGCCGCCCACGGGGGTGCGCGGGCGGCCGCCGAAACGATCGGCTGAGGGCGTGCGTTGCGCCGGGGAGAGAGCCCGGCGCTGCCGCTCAACCTGTCGGGCAGATCAAGACACTACGGAAATCGGAAATATGCAGTCAGCGTACAAATGTCGGATTTGTTTATGCACCAATCGTAGGAGCGTCCCACTCGGCGGCCCTGACGACGGCCTCCAGCTTCGATCGCGCGCCCATCTTGCTCAGCAGGTGGCGCACGTGGCTGCGGACCGTGGTGTAGCTGATGCTCAGCTCCCGCGCGATGTCACGGTTGTCCATGCCCTCGGTCATCAGGCTGAGGATCTGCCGCTCGCGCGGGGTGAGGCTATCAAGCCGTCGGGCGTGCTCCTCCGAGCGCCTGGACTCCTCGCGGCGGCGGGCCAGCAGCTTGGCCAGCTGGCGGGCCGGCACCAGGATCTCGCCGTCGACGGCTCGGCGCACCGCCTCGGCCACGTCGGCCCCGCCGGCGCTCTTGACCAGGTAGCCGGCCGCGCCCGCCTCCAGGGCGGTGATGATGACCTGGTCGCTGTCGTCGGCGCTGAGGAAGACGATCGCCACGTCGGGCTGGTGCGCCCGCAGGACCGCGGTGGCCTCGGCGCCGGTGCCGTCGGGCAGCCAGTAGTCGGCCAGCACGACGTCGACGTGCTCGACGTCGGCCAGGTGCTCGACCTCGCCGACGGAGCTGGCCAGGGCCACGACCCGTAGCTCCGGGTGCTCGTTCAGCAGCGCCGCGAGCCCTTCCGCCACCACCTGGTGGTCCTCGACGATCAGCACCCGGTAGGGCGGGCGACCATTCACGGGGAACCTCCCTTGGACTGCAGGTCCGCGCCGCGCGGCACCCAGAACGTCACCGTCGTCCCGCTGCCGGGCTCGCTGCCGATCCGGAACCATCCGCCGGCCAGCGCGGCGCGCTCCCGCATCAGGACGATCCCCAGGTGCCCAGGTTCGGGCTCGCCGAACGCCGACGAGCCCACCCCGTCGTCGACCACCCGGACCAGGTACCCGCCGTCCTGCTCGCCGAGGACCACGGTGCAGCGGTCGGCGTCGGCGTGCTTGCCCACGTTGGCCACGGCCTCCTGCAGCATGCGGTAGAGCAGCAGGCGGGTCGGCAGCGCGGGCTCCTCGGTGAGCCGGTTCTGCAGCTGTACCGCCAGGTCGTGGTCGTCCGCGAGCCCGTCGAGCAGGTCGCGGGTGGCGGCGGCGAGCCCGGCGTCCTCCAGCTTCGGCGGCCGGAAGTCGAAGATCAGCCGGCGCAGCCGCTCGGCCGCGTTGACCAGCGACTCCTCCAGCCGGCCGAGGATCTCCAGCTCGTCGGGGTCGCGCAGCCGCCGGCGCAGCTGCTGCACGCGCAGCATCGCCGCGGTGATCACCTGGAGGCTGTCGTCGTGGACGCCGGCCGCGATCCGGGCCCGCTCCCGCTCCTGGTTGAGGATGAGGTCGCCGAGCAGCTCACCCTGCTCCTGGCCGAGCCGCAGGAGCCGGGCGACGCGCTGCTCCAGCGTCGCCCGCGACGGCCCCGGCCCGCACTGGTCGTCGACGGCCAGCACGACCAGGCCGCTCGGGTCGCCCTCCAGGGTGCGGGCCCGCACGTCCACCGGCAGCTGGTGGCCGTCCGGCAGCAGCGCCGCCGCGGTGGTCGGCCGGTCGGGGCCGGCGCCCGGCCGCGGGTCGGCGAGGAACAGCTCGTCGACCCGCCGCCCGACGAGGTCGGCTGTCGAGCGGCGGAACAGCGTCTCGGCGGCCTTGCTGGCCAGGCGCACCACCCCGGCGGCGTCGAGCACGATCAACGCCTCCGGGGCGGCGCGGAACGCCTGCCAGTACATCCGCCGTCAGTTCTCCAGGCCCTTCGGCACCGTGTACGGCTTCGGCGCCGGGATGTCGACCGGGCCGCCGGACTTGTCCACCTTGAAGTTGACCTTCGCGACCGCGTCGCTGCGCTGGCCGTGCAGCTCGAACACGACGGTGTCCTCGGTGTTGCCGGGGATCGTGTACTGGCCGACGGCACGGGCCGTGCCCTTCTGGTCCACCCGGAAGGCCGAGACGAGCTGCGGCTTGGCGCCCTTCGCCGTCCTCACGTAGACGTGGACCGCCTCGTTCGGTGCGAACTGGGTGGCGTAGAAGTTCACCATCGTGCCGGGCAGGCCGCCGTAGGCGTTGGTGCGGGCCTGCGGCGTGAACGGCAGGATCGTGAAGCCGGTGGAGACGGCCGCGCGGCTCTGCTCGCCGATGAACACCAACGACTGGGAGCCCTTCAGCGCGTACGGCATGACCAGACCGGCGCCCTTGAACTTGCCGGCTTCGTCGGTCTCGACCGCCATCACCGGCTGCCCGCCGGCCGAGTTCAGCCGCACGAGCACCCGCTCGCCCGGCGCGAAGCCCGAGCCCGAGAAGCTGATCTTCTGGGTCGCCTTCACCGCGTACGGCGCGAGCTTGATCGACGGGTACAGCCGCAGCACCTGGAACGGCGCGCTGGCCGCCGCGCCACTGGTCTTGCCCACGACCACCAGACTCGTCTGGCCGACCGCCGTCACACCGACCTTGATCGGTGTCTTACCCACCGAGCCATCCTCGTCGGCGGTCAGGGTGAGGTTCGGCGTGCCGTTGATCCGGCCCCAGAACACGTTGAGCTGCTCACCCGGGGAGAACCCCTTCGCGGTCAGGTTGATCGTGTCGCCCGGTTTGCCGACGACGGCGGACAGCGTCGCCTGCCCGGCGCCCTGGGCGACCGCCGCGTCGGCCTTGGCCACCTTGTCGCTGCCGCGGGCCTGCGCGGTGACCTCCAGCACCGGCGTGGTCATCTTGTTCGGGAAGGTGAAGTTCAGGGTGAAGACCCCGTACTTGCCGGCCTTCGCGGTGCCGACCTGCTTCGGCTGGTCGGCGGCGGCCGGGGTCGCCTTGCCCTTCTTCGGCTTCGGGGCGGCGTCCGCCTGCGGCCCGAGGAACACGTCGACCATCGAGCCCTGGTCGAACCCGTTGCCCGACACGGTGACCGTGCCGCCCAGGCGCACCAGGCCCGGGTTGAGCGTGATCATCGGCGTGTCGCCGCCGTGCACGAGCACGCCGTTGAGGTCGATCGTCGGCGCCGGCGGCGCCTTGGTCTGCGGCGTGTCCGGCGTCGGCTCACTGCCGAACTTCGGCAGCCCCGGCGCCTCGATGCCCATCGCCGGCAGCACCGAGCGGCCCACCATGAGCAGCAGGAACGCGGCCGCGGCGGCCAGCAGGAGCCGGCGCGGCGATATCTTGATCTTGCGACGTCTCAGCGACTTCTTCCGGCGGTTGGCCGGACTGGTACGTGCGGTCGCCGGAGCCGCCCGGCGGCGTTTCAGGGTCTGCATCCTTCACTCCCGGCAACTCACGATGAGGTGGTACCGATCTTGATGATGGACAGCGAGACGTCACCCCGGGTCGCCTCCCACACGGTCTCCCCGTGCTGGTCGATCGCCTCGATGATCCAGGTCTCGCCGCCGCGCTCGAGTGCGTCGCGCATCTTGTTGGACATCACGACGTAGTCGACGTTCTCCCAGCTCATGTGGAAGATCTTGTCCCGCACGTCCGGGTCGGACGTGGCCTTGTAGTGCGAGTGGGCGTACTTGTACGGCGGGTCGTTGTCGTGCAGCGCGACCCAGACGTCGTCGTCGATGATGATTCGCGCGTTCGTCGGGATGTTCGCCTTGATCCACGCCACCTGCTCCTCCTGGAGCTGGGTGAGCGGCAGGCGGTACGCGTCGCTGAACTCCAGCTCGCCCTTGGTGTTGTACTTGACGAGGAACCCGCCCGGCATGACCAGCACCGGCACGAGCAGGCAGGCGACGAGCACCGCCGCGCCGGGCTGCTTGGTGCGCCGGGTGAGCCAGCCGAAGAACATGCCGAGGTTCATCGCGAACAGCGGGACCATCGGCGCGATGTAGAAGTCGAGCAGGGCGCTGCGGGTCAGGTAGAACCCGTAGCCGGCGGCCATCAGCGCCATGGCGAACATCGGCGGGCGGAGACGCTTGTTGTTGCGCCCCGCGAACAGGCACAGCAGCGTCACCGCCACGCCCGCGATGAGGATGTACTTGTCCTTGAACAGCCAGCTCTCCTTCAGCAGGTAGGAGAACGAGAGGCCGGTGCTCGTGTTCGAGTTGCGGTGCAGCTGCCACCAGACGGTGTACAGCAGGGACACGTGGTCGCCCGGGGTCGTGGACTCCAGGTTGAAGTTGAAGTTCTGCGGGAACAGCTCGTTCTTGATCTGGGCGAACAGCAGGTAGCCCACCACCGGCGCGAGCATGGAGAACCACCAGAAGCTGACCCCGAAGCGCCGGTTCGACTGTTCCTTCACCGTGCGGTGCAACAGGTAGGCGCAGCCCGGCAGCAGGAACAGCGCGTTCTCCTTGGTCACCAGCGCGAGGCCGAAGCACACCCCGGCGCCCATCGCGGTGACGATCCGCCCGTCCTTGCGGGCCAGCAGGTACAGGCCGAGCAGGATCCAGAACATCATGAGGTTGTCCAGCAGGACCTGGCGCTGGTAGTACACCCCGAGCGGGGACAGGTTGTAGACGAACGTGGCCAGGAACGCGGCCGGCATGCTGCCGCTGAAGCGCCGGACGATCTCGAACATCAGGAACACCGACGCCAGGTGCACGATGAGCATCAGCGCGCGGCCGGTGTTGAGGGCGTTGCCGAAGGCGTCGAACCCACCGGGCAGGATGCTGACCCAGCCGGCGATCGCCAGCCAGCCCATCGGCGCGTGGTCGTAGAAGTAGGTGTACGGCGAGAGCTTCGCCATGCGCAGGACGGCCCACGCCTGCTCCATGTAGATGCCCTCGTCGGTGAGGTACAGCGGGTAGCGGAACATGTTCCAGCCGTGGCTGACCAGGCCGATGAGCATGCTCAGCAGCACCAGCCAGCGGCCGCTGGCACCCAGCGGGTCCTTCCGCGGCTGCTTGACGACCGGGGACGCGGTCTGGGTGAGGACGTCAGCCGACATTGCTCAGCTCCGGGGCCTCGGTACGGTGGGCGCCCACGTGGGCGGTCTTCTCCCAGTTGGTGGCGCCGCGCATCTGCCGCCACAGGGCGCGGGCGGCCGCGTAGGACAGCACCATCTGGTACGGGAACCAGCCGATCGCCATCTTCACGACGGTGCCGGGGCCGGCCTTGAGCCCGTGCGCGCCGGTGAACTCGTAGAGCCCGACGACGGACATCACGAAGTGCGCGCCGAGCAGCAGCACCGGCAGCCAGGACAGCATCGCCACCGGGACCGGGACGGTCAGCACGAACGCGTTGAGCAGCGCCACCGGCAGGTAGATGCCGAGCATCGCCTGCACGTGCGGGAAGGCGAGGGTGTACCAGGCCAGGAACTTCTGCCGCCGGTTGGGCATCTGCTTCCAGGTGCCCTTGCCCAGCGTCTGCATGAAGCCCTGGCACCACCGGGTGCGCTGCTTGATGAAGCTCTGCAGCGTCGGCGGTGTCTCCTCTTTGGTCACGTAGCGGTCGTCGTAGACCACCCGCACCTTCTCGCCCATGCAGGAGACGCGCAGACCGATGTCGGCGTCCTCGGTCAGGTTGGTCTCGTCCCAGCCGCCGAGGCGCTCGATGAGCTCCCGCTGGAAGAAGACCGTGTTGCCGCCGAGCGTGATGGCGCCGTTCTTGGCGTGGTAGTGCAGCCGGCTCTTGAACCAGAAGAAGTACTCCAGCACGTTGAACGTCGAGTACCAGTTGGAGTCGAAGTTCATGAGCTGCACGCCGGACTGCACGACGGACACCTGCTCGGTGACCATGATGGTGTTGACGATGTCGAACAGCTCGGGCTGGACCTCGTCCTCGGCGTCGAAGATGGCCACGATGTCGTTCGTGGCGTACCGCAGCGCCGTGTTCAGCCCGTGCGGCTTGTTGATCGGGCCGTCGTCGAAGACGACCACGTCGACGTTGCCGCGCCCGGCCGCGCGCAGCCGGGAGATCTGGATCTGCGCCTGCTCGATGGTGCCGACGTCGTCCGCCGAGCAGACCACCAGGATCTGCACGAGGTGCGGCGGGTAGTCAGCGGACGCGGCGCGGGCGATGGTGGCTTGGATGACCTCCTCCTCGTGGCGTGCCGGGAGGATGGCGGTGAAGGAGAGTTGTGGCGTAACACGTTGATCGGGCACCCGCGCGTGCGCGTCCGCCTCGGGCTGGTCCCACGTGTAGATCATGAGATACAGGGCGTGCGCCGCCTGCACTGTCAGCAGCAATGAGATCAGGGTGACTGCGGTCAACACCACTTGCTCCATCGCTGCGTTCACTCCAAATCCACTTCGAGCTGACGGCGAAGTTCACCGCGAAGCCGGCACCGATGCCGACCAGGTTGGCGGGGAGGTAGTGCATGCCCAACCCGACCAGGAGCTGGACCACGATGACGTTGACCGGCAGCGCGGCGAGGCCGGCCAGACTGAAGTAGGCGAAGCGCTGCAGCGAGAGGCTGCGGCGGCGGAAGGTCCACAGTTCATGCAGGATGTAGTTGGAGACGAGGGCGATCTCGACGGCCGCGACCGTCGCGGGCAGAAGGGCCAGCCCGAGCAGGCCGTGCAGCACGAGCAGGGCGACGTTGTTCACGACGACACCGGTGACTCCCACGAGGGAGAACCGGCTGAGCCGGCGCAAGGAGTGCGTCACGCTCCCAACCGTGCCGACCCGGCGGCCCCCGGGGCATCCCGCCGCGGTCCCGCGGTGATCCACACCTTCGGTCTCCCCCAATCGGCGTAGTCCACCTGGTGCCCAGTGCGTGGTGATTCGCCCGATTCTCCGGGTATAAGCCGCGGCGATGAGTATCAGGATCTTGATTGCCGACGACCACGCGATGGTCCGCGAGGGCCTGCGCAGCTTCCTGTCGCTGAGCGCCGACCTGGAGACGGTCGGCGCCGCCGCCGACGGGCGGGAGGCCGTGACGCTGACCCACGAGCTGCGCCCCGACATCGTGCTCATGGACCTGTTGATGCCAGGCCTCGACGGGATCAGCGCGACCGCCGTCATCCGCCGGGAACTGCCGAGCGTCGAGGTGGTGGCGCTCAGCGGGTACCTCGAGCCGCAGCTCATCGCCGACGCCCTGCACGCGGGCGCGGTGGGCTACCTGCTCAAGGACACCGACGCCGAGGAGCTGCACCGGGCGGTCCGGGCCGCGGCGGCCGGCCAGGTGCAGCTGTCCCCGGCGGTGGCGGCCCGCCTGGTGCGCGACGTCCACGTGCCGACCACCCCGCCCCAGCTCACCCGGCGCGAGGAGGAGGTCCTGATCCTGCTGGCCCGCGGGCGGGCCAACGGCCAGATCGCCCGCGAGCTGCACATCGCGCCGCAGACCGTGAAGACCCACGTGAGCAACATCCTGTCCAAGCTCAACGCGGAGAGCCGCACCCAGGCGGCGCTCTACGCGATGCGGGTGGGGCTGGTCCCCGTGCACGCGGCGGCCCCGAGTTGAGCGCCGCGCTCGACGGGCTCTGTGCACTGGCCCGCGACCTGACCCGGGCCCGGTCGGCGCACGTCCTGGACGCCTCGCCGGCCGTGGTCGCCTCGGCCGGCCCCTCGGTCGACGTGGACCTCGACCTGGCCGCCCGCATCCTGCACCGTGGCCTCCCGGCCGCCGTCCGGCGCACCCTCTACGTCCCCGTCGACCCCGGCCTGCTGGTCGTCGTCGGGCGGCGCCGGGCGCCGCGGCCCCGGGAGGTGGCGCCGTTCGGGCCGCTCGCGCGGACGCTGCTCGCCGAGTGCGCCGGTCCGGTCCGGGAGCGCGAGCGGCTGGCCCGCGACCTGCACGACTCGGTCGTGCAGACGCTCTACGGCATCAGCCTCGGTGCCGGTACCGCGGCCGAGCTCATGCACGGCAACCTGGACCACGCGCAGGAGTCGCTCGCCTGGATTCAGGAGACGGCCGCGGCCGGCCTCACCGACCTGCGCGGCATCATCCTGCGGCTGCGGCCCGAGACGCTCGTCGGCGCCGGGCTCGCGACCGCCCTCAAGGGGCTGTTCGAGACCCTGCACGCCGTGCCCGGCCGGGACGGCTGGGGCCTGCAGCTCGACGCCGACCCGGTGGTCAGCCCCGAGGTGGAGGAGACGCTGTACCGCATCGCGCTGGAGGCGCTGGGCAACGCCGCCCGGCACGCGGGCGCCTCGCAGGTGACCCTGCGGCTGGCCGGCGACGACACGCACGTGGTCCTGGAGGTGATCGACGACGGGGTGGGGTTCGTCCTCGACGGGCCGCACCCGGGGCGGCTCGGGGTGCGCTCGATGCGCGAACGGGCCGCGCTCGTCGGCGGCCGGCTGGAGATCGACACGGCCCCGGGTGCCGGCACCGTGGTGCGGGCAGCCCTCCCGGCCGGGTGACCCCGGCGGGCCACCCAGGGGCGACCTTGGACCCATGCGCGTGGTTGTCGACCTCACCAAGTGCCAGGGGTACGCGCAGTGTGCGTTCCTGGCCCCGGCCGCCTTCCAGATGCAGGGTGACGAGGCTCTGCTCTACGACCCGGAACCGTCCGAGGAGCAGCGCGAGAAGGTGGGGCGCGCCGCGGCGGCCTGTCCTGTGCAGGCCATCCAGATCGACCGGCTCGCCATCCAGGACATGCCCCGGGTCGGCACGGCCGCCGCGAACGCGGCCCGGATCGTGGTCGTGGGCGCGTCGCTCGCCGGGCTGCGGGCCGCCGAGGCGCTGCGGGAGGAGGGCTTCCACGGCTCGCTCACGATGATCGACGACGAGCCGTACGAGCCCTACGACCGGCCGCCGCTGTCGAAGCAGGCGCTGAGCGGGCGGGTGCCGCCCGACGGCACCGCACTGCCGCACCGCGCCGACCTCGACGCGCGCTGGAAGCTCGGCATGCAGGCGATCGGGCTCGACCTGGCCGGCCGCCGGGTGCACCTGTCCGACGGCGCGGCGGTGCCGTTCGACCGGCTGCTCATCGCGACCGGCGTGCGGGCCCGCCCGTGGCCGGACCCGACCGAGGCGGCCCTCGACGGGATGTTCGTGCTGCGCACCCGCGACGACGCGCTGCGGCTGCAGCGGCGGCTCATGGGGCTGCCGTCGGCGTTCGGCCCGCCGATGGTCAACGCCGGGCCGGCGCCGGACGCCAGCGCCCACATCCGCGGGGACAAGCCTTCGGCACTCGGCGGCGAGCGGCCCGGCCGGGTGCTCGTGGTCGGCGCCGGCTTCACCGGGTCGGAGGTCGCCTCGACCTGCCGCCAGCTCGGGCTCGACGTCACCGTCGCCGAGGCCGCGCCGACCCCGCTCGCCGGTGCGCTCGGCGGGGTGATCGGGGCGATCGCCGCCGAGATCCAGGTGGAGCACGGGGTCGACCTGCGCTGCGGCACCACGGTCCTGGCCATCGAGGGCGACGCCGAGGGGCGGGTCCACCGGGCGCACTTCTCCGACGGCACCAGCCAGACGGTCGACGTCGTGGTGGCCGCGCTCGGCGGCATCCGCAACGTCGAATGGCTGCGCGACTCGGGCCTGGCCGTGGGACCGTGGGGCGTGGCCTGCGACGCCGGGTGCCGGGCGTTCGACGTCAACGGCCTGGTGACCGACGACATCTTCGTGGCCGGGGACGTCGCCCGGGCGCCGAACGCGATGTTCGGCTACCAGTTCCTGGCCCTGGAGCACTGGGCGAACGCGGTCGCCCAGGCCGAGGTCGCCGCGCACAACATGGTCAGCGACGAGTCGGACCGCTGGCCGCACCTGCACATGCCGCAGTTCTGGTCGCTGCAGTTCGGCAACAACATCAAGTCCGTCGGGGTGCCGACCTTCGCCGACCAGGTCGTCGTCACCCAGGGCTCGGTCGCGGAGCGGCGGTTCGCGGCCGCGTACGGGTACAAGGGCCGGCTCACCGGCGCGGTCACCTTCAACCACGCGAAGTGGCTGCCCTTCTACGAGCGGCTCATCGAGCAGGCGGCGCCGTTCCCGCCCCGGTTCGACACCGTCGACCAGCCCGACGACCTGCTGCCGGTCCCGGCGGCGGTGCCCGACCCGACCTTCCTGGCCCGCGACGCGACCGTCGTGGTGACCGGCCATGACCCGAGCGAGCGCCACGCCACCCTGTTGCGGAGGACTTCGTGACCACCACTGTCGGCTCGATCTTCGGCGCCGTCCTCGACCCGGTGAACCGCCACAACCCGTACCCGCTGTACACGGCGCTGCGCCGCACGCCGGTCAGCCGGGAGCCGGACGGCACCTACATCGTGAGCACGTTCCGCGAGATCTCGGCGCTGCTGCACGACCCGCGGATCAGCTCGGCGTACAACCCGGCCCGGGACGACCTGCACGCACAGATCGGGCTGCCGCCGAGCTTCCTGCGGCTCGACCCGCCCGACCACGACCGGCTGCGCCGCCTCGCCACCCGCCCGTTCGGCCCGCCGCACACCCCGCACCGCATCGACGACCTCCAGGCTCCCCTCGAAGGGATCGTCGAGCGGCTGCTCGGCGACTTCCCCGGCGCGACCGCCGACCTCGTGGACCAGTTCGCCTACCCGCTGCCGGTCCTCGTCATCACCCAGCTGCTCGGGGTGCCGATCGAGGACGAGCCGAGGTTCCGGGCCTGGATCGACACGGCGCTGCAGACGGTCGACCCGCACCGGGCCCGGCCGGACCAGGTCGACGCCGCACACGCGGCGTTCCGCGAGCTCGCCGACTACCTCGGCGAGCTCGTCGACCGGCGCACGGCCGAGCCGGGCGACGACCTGCTGTCCGCCCTGGCCACCGACGACGGGCCGGACGGGCGGATGACCCGCGAGCAGCTCGTGAGCACCGCCGTCCTGCTGCTCATCGCCGGCCACGAGACGACGGTCAACCTCATCGCGAACTCGGCGCTGATCCTGCTGCGCCAGCCGGTGTGGCTGGAGCGGCTCCTCGACGACCCCGGCCTCGTGGTGCCGTTCGTGGAGGAGGTGCTGCGCTGGGACCCGCCGGTGCAGTTCCTGCCCTGGCGCACCGCCCTGGCCGAGATCGAGCTGGCCGGCACGACGATCCCGAAGGGCGCGTCGATCACGCTGGTCCTGGCGGCCGGCAACCGCGACCCGCAGCACGTGACGGATCCGGACCGCTTCGACCCGCAGCGCCGGCCGGTGCCGCACCTGGGCTTCGGCGACGGCATCCACTACTGCTTCGGCGCGCCCCTCGCGCGGCTGGAGGCGCAGGTGGCGCTGCGCGGCCTGGCCCCGATGCTGGCCAACGCGCGGCTGCTGGAGGACCCTCCGGCGTACCGCATCAGCGCCGTGCTGCGCGGCCCGCGCCACCTGCGGGTGGCCCTGGACTAGCGGCTGCCTGACCGCCCGCTCTGACCAGGCCGGACTCGTAGGCGTAGACGACCGCCTGCACCCGGTCGCGCAGGTGCAGCTTCATGAGGACCCGCGCCACGTGGGTCTTCACGGTCGCCTCACCGACGGTCAGCGCCGCCGCGATCTCGCCGTTCGACCGGCCCTGCGCCATGAGGCGGAGCACGTCCGTCTCGCGCGGGGTCAGCTCGGCGAGCTCCGGCGGCGGCTGCGGGCCGGGCGTGCCGGCGAACGCCGAGATGACCCGCGTGGTGATGGCCGGGTCGAGCAGCGCCTCGCCGGCCGCCACCACGCGGATCGCGGTGATGAGGTGCTCCGGTGAGGAGACCTTGAGCAGGAAGCCGCTCGCGCCGGCGCGCAGCGCGTTGAACAGGTTCTCGTCCGTGTCGAACGTGGTGAGCACGATGATCCGCGGCGCGGCGGGGTGCTCCAGCAGGGCGCGGGTCGCCTCCAGGCCGTCCTGGCGCGGCATGGCGATGTCCATGAGGACGACCTCGGGGCGCAGCCGCCGGGCCAGGGCCACGGCCTCGACGCCGTCGCTGGCCTCGCCGACGACGGTCATGTCGGGCTCGGTCTCGATGACCATCCGCAGCCCGGCCCGCACCATCCGCTGGTCGTCCGCGATCACCACCCGGATGCTCCGGCCGCCGGTGTTCATGCCGCCACCAGCGCCGGGAGCCGGGCGTGCACCGCGTACCCGCCGTCCTGCTGCGGGCCGGCCGTGAGCTCGCCGCCGAAGAGGGCGGCGCGTTCCCGCATGCCGATCAGTCCCTGACCGCCGCTCGCGACGGGCGCGGGTGCGGTACCGCCCCGGTCCCGGACCACCAGGTGGACGCCGTCGGCGGCGTAGCGCACCTCGACCGTCACCCGGGTCGGTCCCGCGTGTTTCAGCACGTTGGTCAGCGCCTCCTGGACGATGCGGTACGCCGAGAGGTCCGCCGCCGGCAGCAGCGCGACCGGTGCGCCCTCCCGCCTCACGGTCACGGCCAGCCCGGCCTCGCGGACCTGGGCGATCAGTTCGTCGAGCCGGTCGAGGCCGACCGGCGCCGCGGTGGCACCGCCGTCGTCGCCGCGCAGCAGCCCGAGGGTGCGGCGCAGCTCCCCGACGGCGTCGCGGCCCGACGACTCGATGCTGCGCAGCAGCTCCCCGTCGACGTCGAGCCCGGCGTCGAGGCGGCGGCGCACCACGCCCGCCTGGATCACCATGACCGTGACGCTGTGGGCGACCATGTCGTGCAGCTCGCGGGCGATGCGCACGCGCTCCTCCATGACCGCCTCGCGGACCCGCTGCTCGCGGATCGCCGCCCGGACCGCAGCCGCGTCGGCGCTCTGCCGGTGCTGGTAGGCGAACCCGACGCCGAGCGCCCACGGCCCCATCGGGAAGAAGAGTGCACCCATCGGGTCGTCGGGGGCGACGCTCCAGAACGTCGCCGCCGTCGCCAGCGCCAGCCCCAGCCCGGCCCACCCCGGCCACCCGCTGCGCCCGATCGGCCGCTCCCGCCCCACCGTGTAGGCGGCGATGATCATGGCCGCGAGCTGCCACAGCCGGTACTCGTCCCGGACCAGGTTGGCCGCCACGCAGCTGGCGGCCAACGCGAGGAGCGGGACGTCGCGCCGCAGCGCGGTGAGCACCGCGAAGCCGGCGAGCGCGAACGGCCACCAGCCGCCCGGCATCCGGATCAGGGCCTCCTCGGCCAGGGCGAACGCCACGAACCCGCCCGCCACCCCGAGATCTCTGCTGCGCACGTCCTGACGGTAGGCGCACCTCCCCCGGATCCTCGCCCGTCCGCCGGATGACCGACGGTCCGCCCCGCGGGGGACCCCGGTTCGCCCGCGATGCGGGTTCGCCGCGGGCGCCGCGCTCGTAGCGTTCGCGGCTCCCACTACTTTGTCGAGGTTGTTGATGAGGTTCTTCCTGATATTGGCGCCCGTCGTGCTGGGCGTGGCGAGCGCGGTGGACCCGGCGCTGGGCTCGACCGGCGAGTTCTACGGCATCTACCGGGAGCATCCGGCAGCGATCGAGGCCCATTCGGTACTGCTGCACTGGGCGTGGATCCTGTTCGCCCTCGGTTTCGTGGCGCTGCTCGACCCGATCCGCCGCCGGGGCTCCGTGCTGGCCCGGATCGCCTGGGTCGCCACGGTGCTCGGCATGGTGACGTTCTCGGCGCTGATGGCGATCGACCTGTTCCTGCTGGCGCTGGAGCAGACGTTCGCCGACAACGGCACGGTCCAGCAGGTGAACCAGGCCTTCGGGGCGCTCGGCGCGTGGCCGACCGCCGGCTGGCAGATCCCCGGCACGGTGGGCTGGGCGCTCGCGCTGATCCTGACCCCGATCGCCGCGGCCCGGGCCCGGGTCATCTCGTGGTGGACGGCGGGCGCGGCGCTGGTGGGCACGGCGCTGTACCTGCAGTTCGGTATCGAGCCGATGCCGTGGTGCCTGGCCGGGCCGGTGGTGATGACCGGCGCGTACTTCGTGGCGTTCCGCTCGCTCGGCTCGCATGCGGCCCCGGCCGAACCGGACACCTTCGGGGCATTTCGCGTGCGGTTCGGCCGGGTGTGCATGATCCTGGCCCCGCTGTCCTTCGCGGTCGGCCTGGCGACGGTGCCGGGCTTCGAGCCGGACCCGGCCCAGCTGGTGCTGCACCCGGCCCAGTCCCAGGCGAGCGCGTTCTTCCTGCACCTGGGCTGGCTGCTGTTCATCCCGGCGGTGCTGACCCTGATGCGCGGCGGCGGCCGCTTCGCCCGCATCGCCGGCGTGGTCACGGTCCTGGCCCTGGCCAACTTCAGCGGCCTGATGGTGGGCGACTACGCCGACCTGGCCGCACGCCAGGTCCTCACGCCGGAGGAGGCGACGCGGGTCTCGGACGCGATGGGGACGTACTACGGCTTCGCCTTCGGCTGGATCATGTTCGGCATGGTCGGCACCCTGCTGGGCCTGATCCTGGTGGCGGTGGCGACGACGCTGGACGGCCGCTCCCGCTGGTGGGTCCCGGCCCTGGTGGGCGCGGGCGTGGTGGCCTTCCTGGCGCTGGGCGTGGGCCCGCTGAGCCTGCTGAGCCCGCTGCTGTTGCTGGCCGGCTTCGGCCTGCTGGCCCGCGGCCTGACCCCGGCCCGCGCGGCCACGGACCCGGTACCGGTACCGGCGGCCTGACACCGCGGGGCGTGCGGCATCCCGGCCTCGCCGTCGCCGGGATGCCGCACGCGCCGCTCAGGCCGGGACGGCGCTGATCCGTTGCTGGCGCAGCTCGGGCACGTGCCGCGCGATGGTCTCGAAGTCGCCGTCCTCGTGCAGGACGACCAGCTTGAGGCGGATCGCGGTGGCCGCGATGACCAGGTCCGCCACCGAGACGTCCTGGTAGACGCTGGGCTCGACAAGCTCGTGCCGGATCGCCGACACCATCTGCCAGATGTTGTCCGGAATCGTCGCCCACGGATATGTCTCGCAGACATCCCGCTCGAGCTCGAGATACTGCTTCGCGTTGGCGACCGTGAGCAGCTCGGTCAATGCAGGCTCACTGATCGTCACAAGTCCGCGATCCACGGCGTCCCGCCATGCCCGGCTGACCTGACGCCGGTAGATCCGGACCAGGGCGCTCGTGTCGGCAAGGTACTTCACTGGTCCACCTCATCGATCCGGTCGAAGTCGAACGCGCCCTCGTCAGCCAGCTTCTGCACCCGCTCCAGCGCCTCCCGGCGCTGTAGGCGTTTGCGTTCGACGTACTCGCGGAGGACGCCGTTGAGGATCTCGTTGCGCGAGGTCACGCCGAGGCCCCGGCCGGCCTCGGCCAGCAGTTCCTCGTCGATCGGGGGCTCGTCCTGCATGGCAGGAGTCTCGTCGGGGTTCACGTCGTCGGTCTCGGATTCGGAGTCGGTGTCCGCCGTGATGACGGTTTGGGTCATGGTCCCACCTCCCTCCCGCACTCTACTGGCCCTATGGCCCTATTATCAAATCAGCTGCTGAAACACGTGTGGCGCCCGTCGCGGTTTCCCGCGAGGGCGCCACACGAGCAGTGGTCCGGTCGGTCAGGCCTCGACCAGCGCCATGACCTCGTCGGAGACGTCGAAGTTGGCGTAGACGTTCTGGACGTCGTCGCAGTCCTCCAAGGCGTCGATGACCTTGAAGACCTTGCGGGCGCCCTCCTCGTCCAGGGCGACCGTGACGCTCGGGACGAACGAGGACTCGGCCGACTCGTAGTCGATGCCGGCCTCCTGCAGGGCCGTGCGGACCGGGATCAGGTCGGAGGCCTCGCAGATGATCTCGAAGGCCTCGCCCAGGTCGTTGACCTCCTCGGCGCCCGCGTCGAGGACGGCCAGCAGGAGGTCGTCCTCGGTGAGGTCGCCGGCCTTCGGGACGATGATCACGCCCTTGCGGCTGAACATGTACGACACCGAGCCCGCGTCGGCCAGGTTGCCGCCGTTGCGGGTCAGTGCCACGCGGACCTCGGTCGAGGCGCGGTTGCGGTTGTCCGTCAGGCACTCGATCAGGATCGCGACGCCGTTCGGGCCGTAGCCCTCGTACATGGCGGTCTGCCAGTCGGCGCCGCCGCCGATCAGGCCCGAGCCGCGCTTCACCGCGTTGTTGATGTTGTCGTTCGGTACCGAGTTCTTCTTCGCCTTCTGGATGGCGTCGAAGAGCGTCGGGTTGCCGGCGGGGTCACCGCCGCCGGTGCGCGCGGCGACCTCGACGTTCTTGATCAGGCGGGCGAAGAGCTTGCCGCGCTTGGCGTCGATGACCGCCTTCTTGTGCTTGGTCGTCGCCCATTTAGAGTGCCCGGACATCTCCTCTAACCCTCCGTCGTCTGGCCCGCCTCGCGCACCATCTCCACGAAGTACCGATGGACTCGGAGGTCGCCGGTGAGCTCGGGGTGGAACGCCGTCGCGAGCAGATGCTGCTGCCGAACCGCAACGATCCTACCGGCGGCGGGCCCGTCGCTCACACGACCCAGCACCCGCACGCCGTCGCCCACCGACTCTACCCAGGGCGCACGGATGAAGACAGCCGAGAACGGCCCGCCGTCGATGTCCTCGATCTCGACCGTTCCCTCGAACGAGTCCACCTGGCGGCCGAACGCGTTGCGGCGGACCGTCATGTCGATGCCGCCGAACGGCACCTGGTCGGCGCGGGCGTCGAGCAGCCGCTCCGCCAGCATGATCATGCCGGCGCAGGAGCCGTAGACCGGCATGCCGCCGGCGATCCGCTTGCGGATCGGCTCGAGCAGGCCGAACTCCACCGCCAGCTTGCTGATCGTGGTCGACTCGCCACCGGGGATGATCAGCGCGTCGACCGAGTCGAGCTCGTCCGGGCGGCGCACCGGCCGCCCGATCGCGTCGCAGTCGGCCACGGCGTGGAGGTGTTCGCGGGTATCGCCCTGGAGGGCGAGCACACCGATGATCACGTAGCGGTCACCAGCCCCGCTCGGCGAGGCGGTGCGGCACCGGGATGTCGGCGACGTTGATGCCGACCATGGCCTCACCCAGGCCGCGGGAGACCTTGGCGAGCACGTCGGGGTCGTCGTGGAACGTGGTGGCCTTGACGATCGCGGCCGCGCGCTGGGCCGGGTTGCCCGACTTGAAGATGCCGGAGCCGACGAAGACGCCCTCGGCGCCGAGCTGCATCATCATCGCCGCGTCGGCCGGGGTGGCGATGCCGCCGGCGGTGAACAGCACGACCGGCAGCTTGCCCGTCTCGGCGATCTCCTTCACCAGATCGTAGGGCGCCTGGAGCTCCTTGGCCGCCACGAACAGCTCGTCCTCGGGCAGCGAGGTGAGCCGGCGGATCTCCTGGCGGATCTGGCGCATGTGGGTGGTGGCGTTGGACACGTCGCCGGTGCCGGCCTCACCCTTGGAGCGGATCATCGCCGCGCCCTCGGTGATGCGGCGCAGGGCCTCGCCGAGGTTGGTGGCGCCGCACACGAACGGGACGGTGAACGCCCACTTGTCGATGTGGTTGCTGTAGTCGGCCGGGGTGAGCACCTCGGACTCGTCGACGTAGTCGACGCCGAGGGCCTGGAGGATCTGCGCCTCGACGAAGTGGCCGATGCGCGCCTTGGCCATGACCGGGATCGAGACGGCGCTGATGATGCCGTCGATCATGTCGGGGTCGCTCATGCGCGACACGCCGCCCTGGGCCCGGATGTCGGCCGGGACACGCTCAAGCGCCATGACCGCGACCGCGCCGGCATCCTCGGCGATCTTGGCCTGGTCGGGGGTGACGACGTCCATGATGACGCCGCCCTTGAGCATCTCGGCCATCCCGCGCTTGACGCGGGCGGTGCCCGTGACGGGCGAGCTGGATGTGGGCGACTCGGACACGGCGCAGCACTCCTCACGAAAATTCTTGGATTCACCCCAAGTTTACGCCTGTCACCCGGACGCCCCGACGTCCAATGCCGACCCCGCGGCCCACGAACGGGGCGTCGGGTCAGGTCAGCGACGGGTCGTCGACGTCGAAGTACGCCGGGCGGGGGTGCTTGCGGGCCAGGCGGAACACCCGGATCAGCGGGCGGCGGCGGACCGCGAGGGCGTCGCGCACCACGTCGTTGTGGACCTGGCGGGCCAGTGCCACCCGGCGGCTGACCTGGACCAGCTGGTCCAGGAAGTCCGGCGGCGCGCCGTCCACGGTGCGCAGGTGGCGGGTCAGGTCGTTCTCGGCCACCTCGCGGTCGTCCGGGGCGGCGTCCAGGGCGATCCGCGCCGCGTACATCAGCGTCGGGAGCTGGGCGGCCTCGGCCAGGGCGACCGCGGCGGCGGCGCGGCGGACCAGGTGGGCGTCGAGCGTGGCGTACGCCGCCGAGGCGCGGGCGTGCAGGCGGTCGACGCGGGCGGCGAGCCAGGTGAGGTACGTCGCGATCACCACCACCACCGCCACCACGGCGATCACCCACCACATGCGGCGCAGCCTACGGGACCGACTCCTGGACCGTCGCTCCGGCGACCTCGATCGCGGTCGAGTACACCTCCAGGACGCGCTCGGCGACGACCGGCCAGTCGTAGGCGGCCACCACCTCGGTCGCCCGGGCGGCCAGGGCGGCGCGGCGGGCCGGGTCGTCGAGCAGCGCACCGGCGACGCGGGCCAGTTCCGCGGCGTCACCCACCGGGAACAGCGCGCCGGCCCGGCCGCCGTCGAGGACCCGGCGGAAGGCGTCGAGCTCGCTGGCCACGACCGGGGTGCCGGCCGACATCGCCTCGGTGAGGATCATGCCGAACGACTCACCGCCGGTGTTCGGGGCGACGTACAGGTCGACGCTGCGCAGCATCCGCGCCTTGTCCTCCTCGGAGACCTTGCCGAGGAACACGATGCGGTCACGCACCGCGACGGGCACGTCCTCGAGCGCCTCGGACGGGTCACCCGGGCCGGCCACCAGCAGGCGCAGCCCCGGGCGCTCACCGACGAGCGACGAGAACGCGCTCACGAGGTACGGGAAACCCTTCCTCGGCTCGGTGAACCGGCCGAGGAAGCCCAGCGCGCCCTCGCCCGGCCACCCGTCGAGGGGCTCGGCGGTGCGGTACTTCGACACCTGCACCCCGTTGGGGATCTCCCACGCGCTCCCGCCCAGGTGCTCGACCTGGACCTTGCGCGCCAGCTCGCTGACCGCGATCCGCCCGGTGATCTTCTCCAGCACCAGTTGCAGCACGCCCTGCGCGGCCGCGAGCGCGCGCGAGCGGGTCATGGCGGTGTGGAAGGTGGCGACGACCGGGCCGCGCGCCGACAGCACCGCCAGCATCGACAGGCTCGGGATGAGCGGCTCGTGGACGTGCAGCACGTCGAAGCGGCCGGCGGCCAGCCAGCGCCGCACCCGGGTGGCCGAGATCAGCCCGAACGACACGCGGGCGACCGAGCCGTTGTAGGGCACCGGGACCGTGCGGCCGGCCGGCACGACGTAGGGCAGCGTCATGCTCTCCTCGTCGCCGGGCGCGAGGACGCTGACGTGGTGTCCCAGGGCGATGAGCGTCTCGGCCAGGTCGCGGACGTGGTTCTGCACGCCGCCGGGCACGTCGAACGAGTACGGGCAGACGATGCCGATGCGCACGGACCCCTCCTCAGCCCACGGTGCTCTTGGCCGGCTCGTCGAGCCAGAGCCGCTGCAGCATGTGCCAGTCCTCCGGGTGGCGCGCGATGCCCTCGGCCAGGTGATCGGCGATCCGCTGGGTGGTCAGCCGCACGCGCACGTCGAGCGGCCCCTCGCCGGCCGCCGGCAGCTCGATCGGGCCGACCAGGCGGCCCGCCGCCGCATCCGCATCGAACCACATCTCGACGACGTACAGGGGCGCGCCGGTGCGCAGGGCGAGCAGCGCCGGTCCGGCCGGCATCCTGGTCCGGCCGCCGAAGAACCCGACCTCGACGCCGCGGGCGGTGAGGTCGCGGTCGGCGAGCAGCGGCACGACGGCCCCGGCACGCACGCGCTCCTCCAGCACGTCGAACGACGGGCGCTCGCCGCCGTTCGTCGGCAGGATCTCCATACCCAGGGAGCGGCGGAAATGCAGGAACCTGAGGTACACACTCTCGGGTTTGAGGCGCTCGGCGACCGTGGTGATCGGCCAGCCGTTCGCGGCGACCCAGGCCCCGGCGGCGTCCCAGTTGCCGGCGTGCGGGAGGGCGACGACCGACCCGACCCCGGCCGCCACGTTCTCGCCGAGCAGGTGGCCGCGCTCCAGCCGGAAGCCGCGCAGGATCTGCTCCTTCGAGCGGCCCGGGAGCTGGAGGGCCTCCAGGTAGTAGCGCCCGTACGAGCGCAGGGCCCGGTGCAGCAGCGCCGCGAACTCCGGCTCCGGCATCTCGGCGCCGACCACCCGGCGGAGGTTGGACGCGAGCATCGCGGTGCCGCGGCCGGCCCGGCCGCGCCGGTACGCGCGGGCGCCACGGGCGGCGACCGCGCCGACGACCGGCCACACCGCAGCCCGGGGCAGCTTCGGCAGCAGCGTGAACGCGGCGCCGTAGCCGACCTCGACCAGGCTCATCGGGCGTGCGCCTGGCGGTACACCTCGGCCATCCGCTGGCCGATCGTGACGATCGACAGCGCGCCGAGCACCCACATGACGATCTCCAGCCCGTAGGGCACGCCGAAGCCCCAGAGCACGCCGCCGATGCCGATGCCGACGAGCCGCTCGGCGCGCTCGATGAGCCCGACGTTGGCGGTCATCCCCAGGCCCTCGGCGCGGGCCTTCACGTACGAGACGACCTGGCCGGTGAGCAGGCACAGCAGGGCGGCCGCGACGAGCCGCGGCTCGTGCTCGGTGGCGTACCAGTAGGCGATCGAGCCGAAGATCGCGCCGTCGGCGACCCGGTCCATGGAGGAGTCGAGGAACGCCCCGAACTTGTTCGTGATGCCCCGCTGCCGGGCCATCGCGCCGTCGATCATGTCGGTGAGGCAGCTCAGGGTGATGATCACGAGCGCGATGACGAAATGCCCCCGCGTCGCGAAGCCGAGTGCGCCGACGAGCACGCCGATGGTGCCGGCGACGGTGACCGCGTTTGGGGTCACTCCGGCGCGCAGCAGCGCGGCGGCGACCGGGTCGACGAGGCGGGCCAATGAGGCCCTGCTGACTACGCTGAAGATCTTCGCCATGGCGCTCTCACGATAACCGCGGTCGAGCTTGCCGGATACCAGCCCGTGGGCCTGCTCACGGTGCTTGAGTAAACCTCAGGTCGTGATGAGCGCCGGCGGGCTTGTGTCGGTGAAGTTTCGGGTGTGGGATCGGTGAACAGGTCGTGACTGTGAGACTGCTCACAGAAGGCATGCTCCAGACGGGAGGCGCGTAATGGCGCAAAAAGTCCAGGAGAAGGGGGTCACCGGCACCACGCCGGTGGTTGATGACCCCGGCAGGGTACGCAACGTGGTGATCGTCGGGCACTCCGGATCCGGCAAGACGACGCTGGTCGAGGCGCTGCTCGCGGCGACCGGCACGATCGGCCGGGTGGGCGCGGTGACCGAGGGCACCACGGTCACCGACCATGATCCGGCGGCGGTGAAACAGCAGCGCTCGGTGACGCTGTCCTGCGCCCCGCTGACGCACGGCGACATCAAGGTCAACCTGCTCGACACGCCCGGCTACGCCGACTTCGTCGGCGAGTTGCGGGCCGGGCTGCGGGCGGCCGACGCGGCGCTGTTCGTCGTGTCGGCGGTCGACGGCATGGACGCGGCGACGGCCGCGCTCTGGGAGGAGTGTGCCGCGGTCGGCATGCCCCGCGCGGTGGCGGTCGCCCGCCTCGACCACCAGCGCGCCGACTTCGACGAGGCGCTCGAGCGCTGCCAGGAGGTGTTCGGCGACAACGTCATGCCGCTGTACCTGCCGATGCTCGGCGACGACGGCGCGTCCGTCGACGGCCTCATCGGCCTGATCACCCAGCGGGTCTTCGACTACTCCGAGGGCTTCCCGCCGCAGGTGCGCGATCCCGATCCGCAGCACCTGCCGGCGATCGAGGAGTCGCGCAACACGCTGCTGGAGGGGATCATCGCCGAGAGCGAGGACGAGACCCTGATGGAGCGGTACCTCGGCGGCGAGGACATCGAGACCGGTGTGATCATCGACGACCTGGAGAAGGCCGTCGCGCGCGGCACGTTCTACCCGGTCGTGCCGGTGTGCGCCGAGACCCGCGTCGGGCTCGATGCGCTGCTGGAGGTGCTGACCAGCGGGTTCCCGTCGCCGCTGGAGCACACGGTGCCGCCGGTGACCGACCTCGACGGCAACCCGCACGCGCCGCTCAAGTGCGACCCGGGCGGCCCGCTCATCGCCGAGGTGGTGAAGACGACGATCGACCCGTACGTCGGCCGCGTCTCCCTCGTGCGTGTCTTCTCGGGCACGCTGCGCCCGGAGCATCCGGTCCACATCTCGGGCCACGGCATGGCCGAGCGCGGCCATCCCGACCACGACGCCGACGAGCGTTTCGCGCACCTGTTCTCGCCGCTGGGCGCGAACCTGCGCGAGGTGCCGTACGCGGTCGCGGGCGACCTGGTCGCGATCACCAAGTCCGGGACGGCGGAGACCGGCGACACGATCTCCGGCAAGGACGACCCGATGCTCATGGCGCCCTGGGTGATGCCGGAGCCGCTGCTGCCGATCGCGATCGTCGCCAAGACCCGCTCGGACGAGGACGCCCTGGCCAAGAACCTGGGGCGGCTCGTGGCGGGCGACCCGACGCTGCGGCTGGAGCGCAACGCCGAGACCCACCAGCTGGTGCTCTGGTGCATGGGTGAGGCCCATGCGGATGTGGTACTGGACCGGCTGCGCGCCGGCGGGGTCGAGCTCGACACCGAGCCCGTCAAGGTCGCGCTGCGCGAGACGTTCGCGGCGCCGAGCCAGGGCCACGGCCGGCACGTCAAGCAGTCCGGCGGCCACGGGCAGTACGCGGTCTGCGACATCAAGGTCGAGCCCCTGCCGCGCGGCACCGGGTTCGAGTTCGTCGACAAGATCGTCGGCGGCGTCGTCCCGCACAACTACATCCCCTCGGTCGAGAAGGGCGTCCGGTCGCAGATGGAGCGCGGCATGGTCGCCGGCTACCCGGTCGTCGACGTGCGGGTGACGCTCGTCGACGGCAAGGCGCACTCGGTCGACTCCTCCGACGCGGCGTTCCAGACGGCGGGCGCGCTCGCGCTGCGCGAGGCCGCCGAGCACGGCCAGACGACGCTGCTCGAACCGATCGACGAGGTGACCATCCGGATCCCCGACGAGTTCGTCGGCGCGGTCATGAGCGACCTGTCCGGCCGCCGCGGCCGGGTGCTGGGCAACGAGCCCGACCCGGCCGGCCACGAGCGGACCCTGGTCCGCGCCGAGGTCCCGGCGACCGAGCTGGTCCGCTACGCGGTCGAGCTGCGGGCGATGACGTCGGGCGCCGGCACGTTCAGCCGCGCGTTCGTCCGGCACGACCCGATGCCGTCCCACCTGGCCGAGACCGTGAAGAAGGAGCACGCCGGCGCCCGCTGACCCACCCCGGCCCGGCGTGCCCCTTTCAAGGGGTGCGCCGGGCCGCGGACCCGTCGTTCGGCGCGATCGCGCGGATCCGCTAGTTCGGCCAGGACTCGGCCAGCAGCTTCCGGGTGTCGGTCAGCAGCTGGGGCAGGACCTTGGTGCGGCCGACCACCGGCATGAAGTTCGTGTCGCCGCCCCACCGCGGCACGATGTGCTGGTGCAGGTGGGCGGCGATGCCCGCGCCGGCCACGGCGCCCTGGTTCATCCCGAGGTTGAACCCGTGCGCCCCGCTGACCTTGCGGACCGTGCGCATCGCGGCCTGGGTGAACGACGCGACCTCGGCCGTCTCGCCGTCGGTCAGGTCGGTGTAGTCCGCGATGTGCCGGTAGGGCACGACCATGAGGTGGCCCGGGTTGTACGGGTAGAGGTTGAGCACCGCGTAGACCAGCGTCCCCCGGGCGACGACGAGGCTGTCCTCCTCCGGCAGGCCGGGCGCCCGGCAGAACGGGCACCCGGTCGGCTCGTCGTGGTCGCCGGCGCGGTCCTCCTTGATGTACGCCATCCGGTGCGGCGTCCAGAGGCGCTCGAGGTCGTCCGGGACGCTCGTCATGACGCCGTCGGGCCCTCGTTGACGCGGGAGCGGACGATCTCGGCCACGTGGGCGACGGCCTCGTCGAGCGGGACGCCGTTGCGCTGGGAGCCGTCGCGGTACCGGAAGGAGACCGTGCCGGCCGTGACGTCGTCGTCGCCGGCGATCGCCATGAACGGCACCTTCTGCTGCTGGGCCGTGCGGATCTTCTTCTGCATCCGCTCGTCGGAGTGGTCGACCTCGACCCGGATGCCCGCCTGGCGCAGCCGGGCGGCGAACCCGTCGAGGTACTCGCCGTGGTCGGCCCGGATCGGGATGCCGACCACCTGCACCGGGGCGAG
>NZ_JBEXCY010000160.1:0-26578 GCF_040605515.1 Dactylosporangium sp. NPDC005572
GTCGCCACACCAGGTCGGTGTGGCGACGCGGCCTCCGGTTCTTCCGGTCCTGCGGGCGCTGCGCTTCGCGGCGCGAGTGCGGGATCAGACCTTGGCCAGCGCCGCGGTTGGCGGAGGTTCCGCGGTGGCCGTGTCCGGCTCCCGGTCGTTGTAGACGCCCCCGTCCGGATCCTCGCCGTCATAGGTGGCGCGGACCGCGTCGAACTCCGGGTTGCGGATGTCCCGGATCACGTACCCGACCAGCACGCACAGGGTGACGAGCCGCAGGATCGAGGCGAGCACGAACACGCCCTCGGGGAACACCTGCCGTCCGGAGGCGCCCATGAGCTCCCCGTAGAACGACACGAAGTAGATCACCTCGGCCGCCTGCCAGGCGAGGAATGCCCCCCATCGCGGCCGGGCCAGGATGGCCAGCGGGAGCAGCCACAGGACGTACTGCTGCGACCACACCTTCCCGGTGATCAGGAACGCGGCGACGATCAGGAACGCCAGCTGCGCCAGCCGGGGCTGCTGGGGCGCGCTGAGCCCGAGCACCAGGATGCCGATGCAGCAGATCACGAACAGCCCGAGGTACAGGATGTTGAGCTTGGAGTGCTCGGGATCGGCGTCGAGCTGCTGGAAGAAGGGGAAGCCGTACTGGCCGGAGCCGCGCGGGAAGTGGGCCCCGATGTACCAGAGCGTCCCCCAGTCGATCCCGCGCTGGGAGTTGAAGTCGAAGAACCGCAGCCACGAGTCGTAGTAGAGGTACGCGATCGGCACGTTGACGGCGAGCCAGGTCACCACCGCTGTGCCGACGGTAATGAAGAAGTCTCGCCACTTGCCGCTGCGCAGACTCAGCACCAGCAGGGCGCCGACGATGAGCATCGGATAGAACTTCGCCGCCGTCGCCAGGCCGAGGAAGATGCCGGCCAGGACAGGTTTTCGTTTGGCCCAGTAGGCCATGGCTATGGCGGAGAGGCCGACGGTGAACAGGTCCCAGTTGACGGTCGCCGACACAAACAGTGCCGGCGCCAACGCAAACATGGCGGCGTCCCAGGGTCTGCGACGCCGGACCGAGAGGATCGCGCCGACCGCGGCAATACCGAAGGCGCCGAGGACGATCGCGTTGAGGTCGTAGAAGGTCTGGCCCTCGTTCTGGACCACGCCGCGCTCGCCGAGGCTGTGCACCGGCAGGCCAAGGGCGCCCATGAAGATGCCGGTGAGCACCGGGTACTCGACCGGGTGGTCGGCGTAGGGGACCTTGCCCTCGTTGAGGCCCTCGGCGTAGTACAGCGCGAGGACGTCGGTGTAGCAGAAGTACTTGTACTGCTTCATGTCCACCCAGGCGGCATCGCGACAGGGGGACTTCTGCATCCAGTGGAAGCTGAGCATGGCGCAGATGAGCAGCAGGACCACGCGGGCCGGCGTCCAGAACCGGCCGCCGCCGGGCATCCGCACCGGCTGACGCACGGCGTGGTCGCCCAGGGGGCCGCCGATCGACTCGGACAGGCCACCCACGAAGCGGTCGGAGTTGGCGGGCTCGTCGCTCAGGTGGTCGGGGCGCACAGTCGGCGGCATCGCATCACCGTACCGTCGCCGGCTCGGAAGCGGGTGTCTGCCCTTGCGCGTCGCGGTCGGCGGAGCGGATCGGCAGGAGCGCCAACAGCGCGATCATGAGCAGCAGGTACCAGTTCTTGATCAGGAAGCCCGGCACCCCGTCGCCCCACGGGTGGACCGGCAGCCCCTGCTCGAACCAGGAGACCATCCCCAGCCCGACCGTCACCGCGATGAGCACGGCAAACGCGGCGTGCCGGCGGCCGGCGTACCAGAGCACGACGAGCGCCGGCACGAACCAGTACAGGTGGTGGGCCCAGGTGATCGGGCTGGCCAGGCAGCCGACGATGCCGGCCAGGGTCAGCCCGACGACCTCGTCGCCGGCCAGCGCGGCCCGGCGCGCCCGCCACAGTCCGTACCCGGCCGTGAGCAGCACGAGGGCCGCCCACACGATCCGGTTCGGCGGGTCGTCGAGGCGAGCGAGCATGCCGAAGAGCGACTGGTTGAAGGTGTAGGCGGCGTTGCCCAGCCCCTCGCCCTCCCACAGCGCCGACGTCCAGAAGTCCCAGGAGGCGCGGGGGGCGATGGCCGCGGTCAGCAGGGTGGCCCCGGCGGCGCTCGCGATCGCCGTCAGCCCGGCCCGGTACCGGCGGCTGATCAGCAGGTACACGATGAAGATCGCGGGCGTGAGCTTGATGGCGGCCGCCAGCCCGACCAGGACGCCGGCCCACCTGCTGCCGCGGGGCAGCAGGACGAGCAGGTCGGTGAGCACGAGCAGCACGAGCACCATGTTGATCTGGCCGAATGTGTACGTTTCACGGATCGGCTCGAGCGCGCTGATCACGGTCAGCGCGAGGATCATGGCGAAGACCTTGTCCCGGGCGACCGGCGCCAGCAGCCACCAGGTGGTGAGCGCGACCGCGCCGATAGTGACCACCGCGTAGAGCGTGACGGCGCCGCCCCACGGCAGCACACCGAACGGGACCAGCACGAGCGCGCCGAACGGTGGGTAGGTGAAGCCGAGCGCGCCCTGGGTGTCGTCGGGCTTGGTGAAGTCGTAGAGGTCGTGTCCGTCGAGCCACCAGTTGACGGCCTGCCGGTAGATGCCGAGGTCGAAGAACTGGTGGCGGTTGCCGTACCACCAGTGTCCGTAGGCGACCAGCGCTACGAGCAGCGCGAGCAGCACCCATCGGACGGCCTTGCGCCTGCCCGCCTCCAAGCCTTCCCACCCCCAACGACGGCGGCCACGGTCCCGGCGAACATACCGCCGGCGCCGTGGCCGCACATCTTGGCCCCTCTATCGGGTGCCTCAGTCTCTTCGGGTCGGTGTCGGTAGTACGCCGCCGCCGTTACCACCCGGGCCCTGGCTGCCCGGGTTCCCCCCCGGATTGCCCGGGCCGGGGTTGCCCGGGAAGCCGCCCGGGTTGTTCGGGTCGCCCGACATCACCGGCTCGCTCGGCACCGGCGAGATACCCGTGCCGACCTCCTTGTCACCGGTGCCCTTCTTCGCCGGGAAGTTGACCTTCGGCATCTTCAGCGCGGTCAGCGCCCCTTCCAGGAAGTCTTTCCAGATGGGACCGGGCAGGTTACCGCCGATGATGCCCTGGCCGCTCTTGTTGACGATCTTCTGTTCCGCGGCTTTGTTACCGACCCAGACCGCGGCTGCCAGGCCGGGTGACTTCTTGGCCGGATCGTAGGCGCTGTAGCCGACCATCCACGCGTGCGCGTTGTTGTTGGTCTGGCCGAGCTGCCACGTTCCGGTCTTGCCGGCGATCTGGCGACCGTCCTTCATCTTCAGGCTGTAGTGCTTCGGCACGCCCTGGAGGACGGTGTTGAGGTCGTCGGCCATCTGGTCGGTGAAGCCGGGGATGCGCGTCGGCTTGATCACCTCGCCGTACGTCTTTTTGCCGCCGGTCCACACCTCCTTGAGGAAGTGCGTCTTGGCGGCCATGCCCCGGGCGGCGAAGGTGGCGATGCCGCCGGCGTGCTCCAGGACCGTCACCGGGTACTGACCGAAGGCGACCTCGGTGTTGAAGAAGCCCGGGTAGACGGCCTTGCCGTTGTTCTTGACCAGGTCGATCTTCTTCGACTTGCCGTCGACCGTCGCCCACATGTCGGTGATGCCGGCGGCGCGCGCCGTGTCGATCACCTTGTCGGGCCCGACGTCCTCGGCGAGCGCGAAGAACGGCACGTTGAGCGACATGACGGTGACCTCTTCCAAGGTGCACCACTGACCGGAGCCCGACTTGCACTTCGGTGACGTCGCGTTGCCCTCACCGGCGTTCTTGACCGGGTTCTTGTTCTTGAACGTACGGCCGCTCTTCGGGAACTCCTGCGGCGAGTCGCCGTTCCAGTAGGAGTCGATCGAGTAGCCGGCCATCAGGCCGGTGGCCAGCGTGTACACCTTGAACGTCGAGCCCGGCGGGTGACCGCCGCAGCAGGAGTCCTCGCCGTCGCCCAGCACCGGGTCGTTGTAGTAGCCGGCGAAGTCGCCGCCGTTGCCGCTGTCACCGCCGTAGTAGGCCTTGACCGCGCCGGTGCCCGGCTCGACCGCGACCAGCGCCGCCTGCAGGTTGTCCGGCTGACCGTTCATGTTCGACTCTTTGTTGCGGCTCGCCTCGCGAACTGCGATCTGCTGGACGGTCTGGTCGATCGTGGTGACGATCTTCAGGCCGCCGTTGCGGATCCTGTCGAAGTTCTTCTTGCCGTCCGGGTCCTGGTCCTCGTAGAGCGGCTGGCCGGTGCGCGGGTCGGTCAGCGCGGCGACCTCGCCCAGCACGTGGTGGACGATGAGGCCTTCCGGCTTGTCCATGCTGCCCTGGGTGGCGACCGCGTTCTTGCGGGTCTCGGCCGCGGTCAGCACCTTCTGCGGGTACGCCATCTTCGTGTCGGCCTCTTCGGCGGGCACGAAGTTGAGCTTGACCATCTGGCCCTTGATGTAGTCGAACCGGTCCTTGGCCTGCTTGGCGTCCACGGTCGGGTCGAACGGGCTGCCCTTGCCGCCGCTGCCCTCGGGGCTCTTGATCATCCCGGCGAGCACCATGCCCTCGGCGACCGTCAGGTCCTTCGCGGGCTTGCCGAAGTAGGCCTGCGCCGCCGCCTGGATGCCGTACGCACCGCGCCCGAAGTAGATGATGTTGAGATACATCTCCAGGATCTTGGGCTTCTCGTACTCCTGGTTGAGCTTGAGCGCGATCACCGCCTCGCGCAGCTTGCGGGCATACGTGACGCCCTCGAGCTCGGCCCACTGCCGGGCATACTGCTGGCTGATCGTCGACGCACCCTGCCGGTCACCACCGGTGACGTTGTTCCACGCGGCCCGGACGACGCCTTTGTAGTCGACGCCGTCGTTCGTGTAGAAGCTGTTGTCCTCGGCGGCGACGACGGCCTTCTGCACGTGGTCCGGGATCTGGTCGATCGTGACGACCGTGCGGTTCTTGTCGCCGATGCGCGCCAGCGGCGTGGTGCCGTCGGCGTAGTAGATCGTCGTCGACTGCTCCATGCTGATGTCCTCAGGGAGCGCGACCTGGTCGAAGTAGTAGGTGCCGCTCACCATGCCGATGCCGGCGATCATGATGAACGCGGCGATCGAGGCGATGAGGATGTTGCGGCGCCGGCGCTTCTTCGCCTTGGCGCTAGTGGTCAGCGACTTGCCCTTGGCGCCGTTGACCGTGCCGCCGGGCGCGTTGTCGAGCCCTTCGGCGAGCAGTCCGGCGCCGACCGAGGCGCGACCGACCGTGGCCCGGCCCGCGGCGCTCGGCGGCGGCGGGACCGAGACCGAGGCGCGACCGGTGACCGGCTCGCCGCTGGCCTTGACGGGAATGCTCGCCGAGCCGGAAACCGACGCACTGCCGGAGACCGACGCACTGCCGGAAACTGACGCACTGCCGGAAACGCTGGCCCGCCCTACCTGGGCCCGCCCTACCTGAGCTCGCCCGGCCGGCGGCTCGTCGCGCCTGTGGGGTTCGTCCGGCCCTGGGGTGGGACCAGGAACCTGCGCGCGGCCCGAAGGGGGGTTGCTCGGGTCACCGTAGTTCATTCGTCCCACCTTGCCGGTTGCGTCGTTGTCGCATGCTCCGTCGCCACCATGTCTGTGAGCTGAGCCACTTCTCGATCGGCCGGTGCGACCTGGCGTCCATGCCGCGCACCGCTGGGTTGGTCAGGGCATCTGTCCCGTCGACGTGACAAACGCTCTGCCACGGGGACAAGGTTCACTCGGCTGCCCCTCCTCGGACCCGAGTCGGCCGACCGCCGGCCTCGCCATCCGGATCCGCCAGGCCGTCGCGACCCAGCAGGTACTGCTCCACGAGGTGGTTCCAGCCGCAGTCACGGCACACCTCGACGACGTAGACGTGAAACTCACTCAGCGTCATCGCGAGCAGTGACAGCTCGGCCAGGCGGCGGGCCTGGCCGGAGGACTGTCGCAGCTCATCCCCATAGATGTAATGCACATGGGTGAGGTTCTCCCGGCGACACACCGGGCACAGCTCTTCCGTCGGCTCACCGTGGAATTTCGCTGCGCTCTTCAGGTATGGCGACGCGTCGCACACCTCATAGGTGCCGACGCGGCCGGAATGCACCTCACGCAGCAGGGCGCGTCTCCGCAAGGAGAAGTCCACGACCTGGCGCTGCGTTCGCATGCGCCCGAGGGTACGCGGTCGGGCGTCACACGGCGACCTCGGTGACGATCGGTAACCGGCAGGTCGACATCCAGCGGTGTGGGCTAGGCCACTTGGTCGGATTCGTTGCATCCGTTCGGACATCGGCCTACCGTTCGATGTATCGGACCGATACATCGGGCCGGTTACGGGAAGGAGGCCAGGAGTGCTCGAATTGGCGATCCTCGGCCTTCTGCACGAGTCGCCCATGCACGGTTACGAGCTCCGCAAGCAGCTCACGACCAAGCTGGGCGCGTTCCGCTTCGCGATCAGCTACGGCTCGCTGTATCCGACGCTGCGCCGGCTGCAGGCGGACGGCTGGATCTCCGAGGGGGCGCCGCCTGGCATGCCCGCCTCCACGGAGGAGGTTCCGCTGCTCACGGGCAAGCGCGGGCGGGTGGTCTACACGATCACCGCGGAGGGCAAGGAGCGCTTCCAGGAGCTGCTCGGTGCCGCCGGCCCGGAGACGTACGACAGCGAGGCCGGCTTCGGGGTGCACTTCGCGTTCTTCGCGCGCACCGATCCGGCGACCCGGCTGCGGATCCTCGAGGGCCGCCGCCGCCGCGTGGAGGAGCGCCGCGAGGGCCTCCGCGACGTGTTGAGCCGGGCCGCCGAGCGGCTCGACGCATACACGCTCGAACTTCAGCGCCACGGTCTCGACGCCTGCGAACGCGAGGTCCGCTGGCTGGAAGAACTCATTGCGAACGAACGCAATGGCACCACCCCTCAGCCGCCTTCGGCACAGGATCCGGAGCGGTCATCGTGAACAACAAGAAGGAGGCATCCGCGATGGGCTCCGTCCGCGTTGCCATCGTCGGTGTCGGGAACTGCGCCTCGTCCCTGGTTCAGGGCGTGGAGTACTACCGCAACGCCGACCCGAATGACCGGGTACCGGGTCTCATGCACGTCAAGTTCGGCGACTACCACGTCGGTGACGTGCAGTTCGTCGCCGCGTTCGACGTGGACGCCAAGAAGGTCGGCCAGGACCTGGCCGCCGCGATCGGCGCGAGTGAGAACAACACCATCAAGTTCTGCGACGTGCCGCCCACCGGCGTGACCGTCCAGCGTGGTCCGACCCTCGACGGCATGGGCCAGTACTACCGCGAGATCATCGAGGAGTCCGACGAGCAGCCGGTCGACGTGGTCGCCGCGCTGCGCGAGGCCCGGGTCGACGTCGTCGTGTCGTACCTGCCGGTCGGCTCGGAGGAGGCGGACAAGTTCTACGCCCAGGCCGCGATCGACGCGGGCTGCGCGTTCGTCAACGCCCTCCCGGTCTTCATCGCCTCCGACCCCGTGTGGGCGAAGAAGTTCGAGGACGCCGGCCTGCCGATCGTCGGCGACGACATCAAGAGCCAGGTGGGCGCCACGATCGTCCACCGCGCCCTGGCCAAGCTGTTCGAGGACCGCGGCGTCGAGCTGCTGCGCACCTACCAGCTCAACTTCGGCGGCAACATGGACTTCATGAACATGCTGGAGCGCACCCGCCTGGTCTCGAAGAAGATCTCGAAGACCCAGTCGGTGACGTCCCAGATCCCCCACGAGATGTCCAAGTCGGACGTCCACATCGGCCCGTCCGACCACGTCCCGTGGCTCGACGACCGCAAGTGGGCCTACATCCGCCTCGAGGGCAAGTCGTTCGGCGACACTCCCCTCAACGCCGAGCTCAAGCTCGAGGTCTGGGACTCCCCGAACTCGGCGGGCGTGATCATCGACGCCCTGCGCGCCGCGAAGATCGCCAAGGACCGCGGCATCGGCGGCCCGATCCTGTCGGCGTCGAGCTACTTCATGAAGTCGCCGCCGGTCCAGTACAGCGACCACGACGCGCACGACTCCGTGGAGAAGTTCATCCGCGGCGAGGTCGAGCGCTGACCCACCGCTACACGGGAAACGCCCCTTCCGGTCCCGGAGGGGGCGTTCCTCTTTTCTGACTCGGGTCCGTGCAAGGCACGACCGTCGCTCCCGCCAGACACCGGTCGGGCCTTGGCGGCCCTCCCTGCCACCGCCGTCGTCCCAAGGGCCGCGGCGGCGCCGGGCGTCAGCCGAAGAGCTCGCCGAACTCGCGCTCGATGCGGACCCGCGCCTCCAGCTCCAGCAGCAGCTTCTTGCGCCAGACACCGCCGCCGAAGCCGACGAGCTTGCCGTCCGCGCCGACCACCCGGTGACAGGGCACGATCACGGGGAGCGGGTTGTGGTTGCAGGCCACGCCCACCGCCCGGGCCGCGTCCGGCTCGCCGACCGCGGCCGCGATCTGGCCATATGTGCGCATCTCGCCGTACGGAATCCTCCACAGCTCCCGCCAGACCGCCCGCTCGAAGTCGGTGCCGCCCTGGACCGACAACGGGACGGTGAAAGACACCGGTTCGCCGGAAAAGTACCGCTCCAGCTCCCCCGCCGCCTGCGCCAGCACGCCGCTGAGGGGCACGGTCGGACCCGGCGCACCGCCGAAGCGGACGCTGCAGATGCCCCTGTCGTCGACCGCCACACCCAGCGGATCGATCGGGGCGGAAACCTCGGCCCACAGCACGCGGACAATTGTGCCCCTTTGCCGGACGAGATCAGTGGCACGCCCGGGTTACCCTCCAGTTGGCCTTGAGGGGAGGGACCAGCGGTGCAGACGACGTTCCTGATCATCGGTGGCGTCGGCATCGTGGTGCTCGCCCTCTCGCTGCTGATCGGTGACGTGCTCCACCTCGGGCACCCGGACGCCGCCGGACCGTTCTCGATACCCGCCGTCGCCGGGTTCATCGGCGCCTTCGGCTTCTCGGCGGCCATCGTCGCCGGGTTCACCGACTCCAAGAGCCTGCCGGCCCTCGTCGGCGCGATCGCCGCCCTGCCGACGGCGTGGCTGGCCACCCGGTTCGCCCGCATGGCGATCAACATGCGCACCGACGCCACCCCGACCCAGCAGGACATGGTCGGCACCACCGGTGTCGTCGTCACCCCGATCACCCAGGGCGGCTACGGCGAGGTCCGGGTGTCGCTGGGCGGCCAGCCGGTCAAGCTCAGCGCCCGCGCCGAGAAGCCGATCCCACTGGGCGCGCGGATCTTCGTCATCGAGGCGACCAGCTCCACCAGCGTCATCGTCGAGGAAACCCCGATCTAGCTGAGTCTGGTCGGGGCCTGTCGGCTCTTGACCGACCTAGAACCGTGACAGAAGTACCCCCATCTCAATAAAGAAGGAAGGCGGATGGACACCGTCCTGCTTGTTGCGATCGGCGGCGCCGTGCTGCTGGTCCTGCTTCTCGTGATCTTCATCGTCTCGCGGATCAAGGTCGCCGGCCCCAACGAGGCATTCATCATCACCGGCCGCAAGGGCAAGTCGGTGCAGGGCGTCGACGGCACCCGGTCGACCGACCTCTCCGGCCAGAAGGTCGTCATGGGCGCCTCGGTGTTCGTGGTGCCGATCGTCCAGAAGCTGCAGGTCCTCGACCTGTCCAGCCGCCGGATCCACGTCGAGATCACCGGCGCGGTGAGCAAGCAGGGCATCCGCGCCAACCTCCAGGGCGTCGCGATCGTCAAGGTCGGCGGCACCGAGGACGCGATCCGGGCCGCTGCCCAGCGCTTCCTCAACCAGCAGCAGGGCATCGACCTGTTCACCAGCGAGGTGCTCGCCGGCGCGCTGCGCTCGATCGTCGGCCGGCTCACGATCGAGGAGATCATCCGCGACCGCACCGCGTTCGCCAGTGCCGTGGCCGAGGAGGCCGAGCACTCGCTGACCAACCAGGGCCTGGTGCTCGACACCTTCCAGCTCCAGGACATCTTCGCCGAGGGCTCCTACCTCGCCGACCTCGGCCGCCCCGAGGCCGCCCGCGTGCTGCGCGACGCCGCCATCGCCGAGGCGCACGCCCGCCAGGCCGCCGAGTCCGAGCGGCTCAAGTCGGAGGAGGCCATCGCCGAGGCCAACCGGAACCTGTCCCTCAAGCAGGCCGGCATCCAGGCCGAGATCGACGCCGCCAAGGCCAAGTCGGCAGCCGCCGGCCCGCTCGCCCAGGCCGAGCGGGAGCAGGTCATCCTCGCCGAGCAGCAGAAGGTGGCCGAGCGCAACGCCGAGCTCAAGCAGCGCCAGCTCGACACCGAGGTCCGCAAGCCGGCCGACGCCGAGCGGTACCGGGTGGAGCAGGAGGCCGAGGCGGCCAAGAACGCGGCGATCGCGAAGGCCGAGGCGCAGCGGCAGGCCACCATCGCCGCCGCCCAGGCGTCGGCCGAGCAGGCCCGCCTCACCGGTGAGGGCGAGCGGTCCCGCCGCGCCGCGCTCGCCGAGGCCAACGCCATCGAGGGTGCCAAGGAGGGTGAGGCGGAGCAGCGGCGCCGTGTCGCGATCGCCGAGGCCCTGGAGCGCGAGGGTGCCGCCGAGGCGTCCGCCATCCTGGCCCGCGGCCAGGCCGAGGCCGAGGCGATGAAGCTCAAGGCCGACGCGTTCGCCACCTACGGCGAGGCGGCCATCCTCGACCTGCTGGTCCGGGTGATGCCCGACGTCGTGAAGGCGGCCAGTGACCCGATGGGCAACATCGACAAGATGACGGTCATCTCGACCGACGGCGCGTCGTCGCTGACCAGGTCGGTGGCCAGCAACGTGGCCCAGGGCCTCCAGCTCGGCACCGACCTCACCGGCATCGACCTGCAGAAGCTGCTCAGCAAGCTGGGCGCCCTGTCGGCCGACGAGCCGGTCAACGGCCGCCCGGCGGTCGAGGCGCCGAAGCCCTGACCTGACCGGGATTGCGAAGGCCCGCACCACCCTGCCGGTGCGGGCCTTCGCCGTACCTGGGAACCTGAACGAGCCGTAGGCTTTTGCCGTGTCCGCCGCAACCGCTCCGCCCCAGACCCACTTTGTCCGGGGGGTCCTGCGGCAACGCGGCTTCCGGCGGCTGCTGGCCGTCCGGGTGGTGGCCCAGATCGGCGACGGACTGTTCCAGGGCGCCCTTGCCGGCAGCGTGCTGTTCAACCCGGAGCAGCGGACAGGCGGGATGGCGATCGCGGCCGGCTTCGCGGTACTGCTGCTGCCGTATTCCCTCATCGGGCCATACGTCGGGGTGTTCCTGGACCGCTGGCGCCGCCGCTCGATCGTCGCCGTCGCCAACTCGATCCGCGCTCTGCTGGTGCTGCCGATCGCGCTGTACATCTGGAACGGCGAGGAGTCGCCGATCCCGTTCCTGCTGGCCCTGATCGTCATCGGGCTCAACCGCTTCTTCCTGGCCGGCCTGTCCGCGGCCACCCCGCACGTGGTCGACGACCGGAACCTGGTCACCGCCAACTCGTTCGCCGCCACGCTCGGCTCGCTGAGCTTCTCGGTCGGCATCGGCGTCGGGGCGGCCCTGATCAACAGCCTGCTGGAGGCGTCGTTCCACGGCTACGCGCCGGTGGCGGCCCTGGCGGCCGTGTTCTACGTCGTCTCGGCGCTGATCGGGAGGGTCTCGTTCGGCCCGGACGAACTGGGGCCTGACGCGACCGACCGGCACGCCGGCTCGATCCGGGTCGCGGTGCGCGAGGTCAACCACGGCACGGTCGCGGGCGTGCGGCACCTGGCGACCAAGCGCGGCGCGGCCTACCTGATGCTCGCCCAGGCCGCGTTCCGGCTGCTCTACGGGGTCGTGCTGCTGGCCTGCCTGCTGCTGTTCCGGACCGGGTTCAACCACGGCGCCGAGCCGGGCGGCTCCTTCGGTACCATCGCCAACGCCTTTTTGGCGGGAGGCGTGGGCATGCTGATCGCGTCGTTCGTGACGCCGCCGATCGCCCGGCGCATCGGCGGCTGGCGCTGGGTCGCGCTGCTGCTCGCCATCACCGGCGTCGGCCTGGTCGGGTTCGGCCTGCCGTTCGACCCGGTGCTGCTGCTCGGGGCGGTGTTCGTGACCAGCCTGGCCGCGCAGGGCCTGAAGATCGTCACCGACACGTCACTGCAGCACGAGTGCGCGGACGAGTACCGGGGCCGGGTGTTCAGCATCAACGACACCGCGTTCAACATCACGCTCGTCGCCGGGATGTACCTCGGGGCCCTCACCCTGCCGGAGAACGGCCGGTCGGCGGCGGTGCTCGGCACGGTCGCCGCCGGATATCTGCTGGCCGCCGCGGGTTACGCCGCGCTGGGCGGCCGCTGGGCCCGCCGGGTCGGCGACGACATCGCCGACCCTGACGGGCCGCATACGAAGAAGAACTAGCTGGATTCGGGTTCAGAGCCGATAGGCCCCAACCAAGTCAGCTGGTACGCGACAGGGTGGACTGGATCCGGGCCGTGCTCATGGTCAGCTTGTCACCCGAGCAGCTGTACTTCGACGGGTCGTCGCCCGGGTCGAAGTCCTCGGTCTGGTTGACGTTGAGGTCGGGCGCGCTCACGGTGCCCTTGCCGTCGCTCTTGACGTTGGTGTAGGAGATGCTGCCACCGGCCGTGTGCACGTCCGCGGTCACCGTGGCGTTGATGGTCAGCGTGACGTTGACCTTCGTGCCCTGGATCGTGGGCGTGCCCTTGTACGTGCTGTTGGCGTAGGTCTGCGTGTGCTTGCCGTCGGCGGTGAACTCCAGCGTGGCACCGTTCGAGGTCAGGCTGAACGGCACGTCGCCGACGCCGTCCATCGAGACCTGCTCGGTGTAGGTCGTGGTCTTCCAGGTGCCGACGAGGCACTCGTCGATGGCCGCGCTCGGCTTGGTGCTCGCCTTGCCGCTCGGGCCGCCGGTCGTCTTGCCGGGCTCGGCGACGGGCGTGTTCGGCTTGTCGTCGCCGCCCTTGAGCGCGGCGACCACGACGATCGCGACGACCAGCAGCACGAGGACGCCGGAGAGGGCCAGCACCGGAACGAGGAAGTTGTTCTTCTTCGGCGGCGTCGGCGAACCGTACTGCCCGCCGTAGGTGGTCGGCGGGTACGCGGGCGGCCCGCTGACCTGGCCGGCATAGCCCGGGGCGCTGGCCTGGCCGCCGTAGCCCGGCGCGCTCACCTGGTCCGGGAACGACGGGTCGGAGCTGGGGTAACCGGCATAGGCACCGCCGCTGTACGGGGCGCCGCTGTACGGCGATCCGCTCGTCGGCGGTTGCGGCGCCTGCGGGACGCCTCGATATGTGCGGCACTGCGTGCAGTAGCCGTTCGCATCAATGCCCATGCCGCCGCAGGTTGGACACGGCTGCATGTCTGCCTCCAAGATTCCGGGTACTTCGACGAGGGGGGATCGTGTAGCGACGGTAGCCCACCCGGTCTACGTGCAGAACCGCCTGAAACGCCACATGCACGACCCAGCCGGGGTCAAAGTTCCGACAGCGGTTGAACCGCGCTCGGCCACGCCGGGAAGAATGCTCGTGTGATCGTCGTCTTCGCCGGCACGTCCTGGGACGGGGTAACCGGCTCGGATCGCCTGCTCGCCACCGAGCTCGCTGCGCACACCGAGGTCCTGTGGGTCGACCCGCCGATCTCCGCGGCGACTCCCGACCGCTACCGCTACGGCGCCTCCCGGCTCGGGGTCGCGCCCCAGCTGCGCAAGGTGTCGCAATCTTTGCATCGGCTGACCCCGCGGGCCCTGCCGATGCACACCCGGCCGTACGTGAAGGTCAGCACGGCCGCCCTGCTGCGCTCGCAGGCGCGCTGGGCGCTGCGCCGGCTCGGCCGGCGCCCGGCGGCGGTCATGGCCTGCAACCTGATCGACGTGCTGCGCGGCTGGGAGCCCGGCGTGACGAAGGTGCTCTACGGCACCGACGACTTCGTGGCCGGCGCGGCGCTCATGGGGCACGACGCCGCCCAGGTGGCCGCGGACGAGCGGCGCCAGCTGGCCAATGCCGACCTGGTGGTGGCGGTCTCGACGGTACTGGCTGATCGTTGGACGTCGTTGGGCGCGCGCCGGGTGGCGCTGATCCCCAATGGGGTACAAACGTCGGCTTATCGTGATTTGCCGGAATCGGCGCCTGACGCCGCTTCGTTGCCCTCGCCGGTGGCCGGCGTGATCGGGCAGTTCTCCGACCGCACCGATCTCGACCTGCTGGCCGCTCTCGCCGACGACGGCATCTCGCTGCTGCTCGTCGGGCCGCACGACGCGCGCTGGGAGCCCGAGCGATTCCCGGCGCTGGTGGCGCGGCCCAACGTGGTCTGGGTCGGCCGACAGCCGTTCGAGAAGGTGCCGTCGTTCCTGCGCGCGGTGGACGTGGGTGTCACGCCGTACAAGGACACCGACTTCAACCGGGCGTCGTTCCCGCTGAAGACGCTGGAGTACCTCGGCGCCGGCAAGCCGGCGGTCAGCACCGACCTGCCGGCTGTGCACTGGCTCAACTCCCCGCTCATCCGGGTGGCGAGCACCCCGAAGGCGCTGGTCGCCGCGGTCCGCGAGGCGGCGGCCGAGGCGAGCGAGCCGGCCCTCGTGGCGGCCCGGCGGGAGTTCGCCGAGCAGCATTCATGGGCGTCCCGGGCGCGCGCGCTTGCGGCGGAGCTGGGGCTGCTGCGCGCTTCGTAATCGTACGATTGCTGCAGATCACCGAGGTCCGGGTGCCGTGATCCCCTCGGCCTCGGCCCAGCGGAGCAGCTCGGCCTCGGCCTCGTCCGGGTCCAAGGGGCCGCGCTCGAGGCGGAGGTCCTTGAGGTACCGCCAGGCCTTCCCGACGATCGGGCCGGGCGGAACGCCGAGCAACTCCATGATGGCGTTGCCGTCGAGGTCGGGCCGGACCCGCGCAAGGTCCTCCTCGGCCGCGATCCGGGCGATCCGCTCCTCCAGCGCGTCGTAGTCGGCGGCCAGCTGGGCGGCCTTGCGCCGGTTCCGCGTGGTGACGTCGGAGCGGGTGAGACTGTGCAGCCGCGACAGCAGCGGGCCGGCGTCGGTCACGTATCGGCGGACGGCGGAGTCGGTCCACTCGCCCCGCCCGTACCCGTAGAAGCGCAGGTGCAGGGAGACGAGCTCGGCCACGTCGGCGATGACGTCCTTGGGGAACTTCAGCGTCTTCATCCGCTGCTTGGTCAGCCGCGCGCCGACGACCTCGTGGTGGTGGAAGCTCACCCCGCCGTCGGGGCCGACCGCCTTCGTGGCCGGCTTGCCGATGTCGTGCATGAGCGCCGCCATGCGCAAAGTGAAGTCGGCACCGTCCGGCTCGTGGCCGATCGCGTTCCGCACCACGATCAAGGTGTGCTCGTAGACGTCCTTGTGCTGCGCGTGCTCGTCGATCTCCAGCTTGAGGCCGGTCAGCTCGGGCAGGAACTGCTCGGCCAGGCCGGTGTCGACCAGCAGCCGCAGGCCGGTGACCGGGTCGGCGCCGCACATGAGCTTCACGAACTCGTCGCGGATCCGCTCGGCGGTGATCCGGGACAGGTCGGCGGCCATCGCGGTCATCGCCGCGCACACCTCGGGGGCGACCTCGAACCGCAGCTGGGCGGCGAAGCGCGCGGCCCGCAGCATGCGCAGCGGGTCGTCGGCGAACGACTCCTCCGGCGCGCCCGGCGTGCGCAGGACGCGCTCGGCCAGGTCCTCGAGCCCGCCGTACGGATCAGTGAACTCGTGACCCGGCACCGACACGGCCATCGCGTTCACCGCGAAGTCGCGGCGGCGCAGGTCGTCGATGAGGCTGTCGCCGTACTGCACGATGGGGTTGCGGCTGACCCGGTCGTACGCGTCGGCACGGAAGGTCGTGATCTCGATCCGCAGACCGCGGCGCGCGATGCCGATCGTGCCGAACTCCGCGCCCGTGGTCCACACCGACTCGGCCCAGCCGTTGACGATCCGCAGGGTCTCGTCCGGTCGCGCGTCGGTGGTGAAGTCGAGGTCGTCGCCGAGGCGCCCGAGCAACGCGTCACGAACCGAGCCGCCGACGAGGTGCAGCTCGTGGCCGGCGGCTTCGAACCGGCGGCCGAGCTCGTCGGCGACGGGGGAGACGCGCAGCAGCTCGTGCACGGCACGGCGCTGGGCCTCGGTGAGGGCACGCTGGGTCTGGGACATTGGTTGGTCAGCCTATCGCGGTCGGTGTGGCAGCCACCGAGGGTAGCGGTCCCCTGCGGATCGGGTCGCGCGATATTGCCTGACACCGCTTTGTGTCGGGGGGTGCCACTATGGTCTGTGCCTGCGAGGGGAAGTACTGGCCGAGTTGGGGTGTAGCGGATGGATCCGGCACGAGACGGGCGCTGGAGCAACGAGCCGACGGTCTCCCTGAACCCGGTCGGGCAGCACCGCACCCCTGACTCCGAGGCACCGACCGTGCGGTATGACCCGGCCGAGCCGCCGACGGTCCGGTATGACCCGGTCAATGCGCCGACGGTCCACCTGCCGGTCGTCTCCGGGCCGCAGGTCGTCTCGGACGCACCGCCGCCGGTCCCCGGCGACGACGAGAGCACCGGCACCGTCGTGCGCAACAGCAGCACGATGGCGATGCTGAGCCTGATCAGCCGGGGCACGGGCTTCATCCGCGCGGCCGCCATCTCCGCCGCCATCGGCGGCGCGGTCGTCGGCGACGACTACACGCTGGCCAACAACCTGCCCAACCAGATCTACGAGCTGCTGCTCGGCGGCGTGCTGGCCAGCGTGCTGATCCCGACCCTGGTCCGGGCCCGCAAGGAGGAGCCCGACCGCGGCGAGGCCTATGCGCAGCGGCTGCTGACCCTGGCCGTGGTGACGCTCGGCATAGCCACCCTGCTCGTGGTCCTGGCAGCGCCGCTCATCACCGCGATCTACACGCTGGGCAACGACCGGGTCACGGCCGACGACCGCGACCTGATCACGTTCCTGGCCTATCTACTGCTGCCCGAGATCTTCTTCTACGGACTGGCCGGCATCTTCGCCGCGATCCTCAACGTCCGCGGCCACTTCGCGGCCCCGATGTGGACGCCGATCCTCAACAACGTCGTCATCATCGCCACCGCCGGCGCGTTCATGCTCGTGCGCGGCTCGGGCCTGCCGACCCCCGAGACGATCACCGTCCCGCAGATCCTGGTCCTCGGCATCGGCACCACGCTGGGCATCGTGATCCAGGCGCTCGGCCTCTGGCCGGCGATGCGCAAGACCGGCTTCCGCTGGAAGTGGCGCTTCGACTTCCGCAAGCTCCACCTGCGCGAGCTGGGCCGGCTCGGCGCCTGGATGCTGCTCTACGTCGCGGTCAACCAGATCGGCATCACGGTCGTGATGAGCCTGGCCAAGAACAACCAGCTCCGCGGCGGCGACGGCCCGATCATCTTCAACAACGCGTTCCTGATCTTCATGATGGCCCACGGCATCGTGGCCGTCTCGGTGATCACCGCGATGATGCCGCGCATCTCGTCCGCGGCCGCCGACGGCCGCTTCGGCGACGTGACCGACCAGCTGTCCCAGGCCACCCGCCTGGCCTCGGTGATCCTGATCCCGGCCGCCGCCGTCTACGTCGTGCTGGGCCAGCCGCTCGCGGTGACGCTGTTCAACTGGGGTGAGTACGGCTACGACGCCGCACTGGCCACCGGCTGGGTGGTGAGCGCGGCCGGCCTGGGCCTGGTCCCGTTCGCGCTGAGCCAGATGCAGACGAGCGTCTTCTACGCCCTCCGCGACACCCGCACCCCGGCCCTGGTGAACATCGGCGGCGTCGCCATCCGCCTGCTCCTCGACGTGGCGTTCTACCTCCTGCTCCCGATCGCCGCCGTGACGGCGTCGCTGATGGTGGGCACGGCCCTGTCCTTCGTGGCGGCCCTCCTGCTGGGCTACTGGCTGCTCCGCAGCCGCCTGGGCCGCCTGGGCCTGGCAAGGGTGGCCGACACCCTGCTCCGCCTGACGGCGGCGGCCGCGGTGGGCGGCGCCCTGGCCTTCGCGACGTCGTGGACCATCGCCCGGGTGATGGACCCGGGCAAGCTCCTGGGCATCGTCCAGCTGCTGGCGGGCAGCGCGGTCCTCCTGGTCACGTACGCCGCACTGTCCCTGGCCCTCCGCGTCCCCGAGGTCCGCCAGTTCGCCACCCTGATCAAGTCGAAGCTGGCCCGCTAGCCCACCGGCCTCGCCGGCCTGCCGGGCTCGCGCGGGTGCTAGCCAGCGGTCGCCGGGGCCGCCGCCACGCAACCACGGACATGCCCTATGACCGCAACTCCATCCGGTCTACGCGTTCCAGGACCCCACTGCGCCGTGCGGGAGCTTTCCGCCACGGCGCGAACCACTGCGCCGTCGCGGCCCTGCGACGCGGGCCGCACCGCCCCACGTCCCTCACCACCTGGGCTGCCACTTCTCTACCCCGCAACCCCGCCAGTCCGCCGCCACGCCGGGCCGCCACCCGAGCGCCCCGTCCGCCTGTCCTCCTGCTGGCTGCGTGGGCCTCGGGTCCTCGGGGCCTCGGGGCCTCGGGGCCTCGGGGCCTCGGGGCCTCGGGGCCATGATCAAGGGAAACTTCTGGTCGCTACCACAGCCATGCGTTTCCCTTGATCATGGGCGCGTCCCTGGCGGGTTGGCTTGGGGGGTTCTGGGCGACACGCCCGTTGTGTTGAGGGGGCTGAAAGTCAAGGGCTTGCAACCTTGGGGCGGGTTGTTGCGTCCCAGTACGGAGCAGGTCGTGAAGCTGGTCACCTGGTGGTTGTGGTCATGGAGCGCTCGGGGTTGGGTGGCTGGCAAACCGCGGGCGGCTTGGTGCTGGTCTGCCGGGTCGCGGTAGCGGTGAAATGCGGATGAATGGCAAATGACCGCTATGTCCGAGCATGGGTGATCAATTGGCATCGGGTGGGGTGGTCCGGAGATGATGACGTGTCGGAGACCCAAGAGCTGACCGGTAAGGTCAACCTCGACGCCCCGCCGGAGCGCTTAGGCTTAGTGACTGCGACTCGCGTTACGACGGACGCCACTGGTCGGCACACGGATCGGAAGGGAGGACGGGTGGCTGAGCTCGACGAAGGGCTGGAGACCGCGGGAGGCATTCCGCAGGTCCTGACCTTCGGCACCCCATCCGTCGGTGAAATCCTTGCCGAGCGATACCAGCTCGAAGAACACATCGGCAACGACTCGTTGGGCCGCCAGCTCTACCGCGGCATCGACGTCATCCTGCGGCGGCCCGTGGCCGTGGTGCTGCGCTACCCCGGTGGGGACCGCGCGAAGGAGATGCTGGGGGCGGCTGTCGCCGCCAGTCGCATCGTGCACCCGCACCTGGTCGGCGTCTACGACGCGATCGACGAGGGCGAGCGGGCCTATGTCGTGCGCGAGTGGGTCGACGGGATCGCGTTACGGGAGATCGTCGCGTCGGGGCCGCTCGACGCGGCGCGGTCGGTGGCGATCGCCTGGGCGGTGACCGACGCGGTTGCGGCGCTGCACGGCACCGGGATGGCGCACGGCAACGTGCACCCCGGCACCGTGCTCGTGGCGCACGACGGGCGGGTCGTGCTGACCGACGCCCGGGCCGACGACGGCGCCACGACCGAGACCGACATCCGGTCGATCGGCGCGATCCTGTATTGCGCGCTCACCGGGTACTGGCCGCACGCCGAGGCCGGGCGGACGTCCGTGACCGACGGCGTGCGCGACTCGTCCGGGGCGCTCACCACGCCGCGGCAGGTGCGGGCCGGCGTGCCCGCGCACCTCGACTCGCTGGTCGCCGACCTGCTCAACCCCGAGATGCCGCTGCCGTCGGCCGAGTCGCTGGCGGGCGAGCTGGCCTCGTTCGGCAGCTTCGACGACGACGAGGTGGGCGACGGCGACGGGCGGGCGCTCGACCTCGACGCGTTCGACGCCGCGGCCGCGTCCCCCGTGCCGCCGAAGCCGGCCGGGCGCAAGCTCGCCGTCGGCGTGGTGGGGCTGCTGGTGCTGGCGCTGGCCGGCACGCTCGCGGCCGCGCGGGTACTCGGCGACCCGGCGACCCCCGACACCTCGCCGACCACCGCCGGGCCGTCGGGCACGACCGCCTCACAGCCGGCCAAGCCGGCCGGACAGCCGGTCGAGTTCAAGATCGACCCGACCAAGGTCCGGATCGTCGACCCGCAGGGCGACCGCGCCGAGGTCAAGGATGCGGACAAGACGGTCGACGGCGACATGTCCACGGTCTGGGCCACCCAGCGGTACACGCGGGCCAACTTCGGCGCCAACAAAGAGGGCATGGGCGTCTGGATCGACTTGGGCGAGGCCAAGCAGGTCGTGTCCGTCGAGGTCGACCTGACCACGCCCGGTGCCGACGGCGAGCTGCGCACCGGCGAGGCCGACCTGGGCACCGGCAAGACCCAGGACCAGCAGACCGTCGCGCAGTACACGATCGTGGGCGAGCGCAAGTCGCCCATGGGCGGCGTGACGCTGTTCCCCGGCCCGGAGAAGCCGACGCGGTACCTGCTGGTCTGGATCACGAAACTGCCGAAGGAAAGCAGCGGCAAGTATCGGGTCGCTATCGGAGAGATAAAGGTCCGCGTCCAGTAGCCCCCACGACTCGCTCGTGGTCGATAGGGTGCCTGCCGTGGACGCAGTCGACGGCAGGGACGACACGTCGCTGCTGCGCGCCCACGCGGCCGGCGATCCCAACGCGTTCGGCGAGATCGTGCGGCGGCACCGCGACCGGCTCTGGGCGGTCGCCCTGCGCACGACCGGCGACCGCGAGGAGGCCGCCGACGCGCTCCAGGACGCCCTGCTGTCCGCGCTGCGGGCGGCCAACAACTTCCGCGGCGACTCGGCCGTCACCACCTGGCTGCACCGGATCGTGGTGAACGCCTGCCTGGACCGCATCCGCCGGCGGCAGTCGCGGCCCACCGTGCCGCTGCCCGAGACCGACGTCACACCGGCGCCGGCGGCCGACCGCGACACCGCGATGGACGTCCGCAACGCGCTGCAGCAGCTGCCGGCCGAGCAGCGCGCCGCGCTGGTTCTGGTCGACGTCCAGGGGTATGCCGTGTCCGAGGCCGCCGTGATCCTGGGCGTCGCGGAGGGCACCATCAAAAGCAGGTGCGCTCGCGGGCGGGCGCGGATGGCGCTGCTCCTCGGCCACCTGCGGAACCCGGCCGCCGACCCGAGCGTCCCATCTCAGATCAGCCGATCCACGTCGCGGAAGGAGGGTGGCGCATGACGGCCTTCTCGGATGCCGACCTCGACCGGCTCGCCGACTTTGTCGGCGGGGCGCTCGACGGCACGCCCGAGGCCGACGACGTGCGCCGCCTGGTGAGCACGGACGAGGCGTGGGCCGAGGCCTACGCGGCGCTGGTCACGGCGGACGCGGCCGTCCGTGATGAGCTCCGTTCCCTCGGGTCCGAGGCGGCTGCGGTACCACTGGATGTGCAGCAGCGACTGGACGCGGCCTTGACGGCGGCGATCACCGCGCCCCCCGCGGACGCCACCGTGGTTGACCTGGCCCGGGCCCGCGAGGCGCGCAAGCGGCGGCGGCAGCGCTGGGTGGCCGGCCTGGCCACCGCGGCGGCGGTGCTCGTGTGCGGCGGGGTGGGCGTGCAGGTGATCCGCCAGCAGAGCCTCGGTGGCTCCGACTCGGCGTCGACGAGCGGCCTCGCGCCACAGAGCGGACCGGAGGCCACCCCGGCCAATCCGCAGCTCAACGGCGGGCAGGCGGATAGCGGCGGCACGCGGAGCGCCGGCGGCGTCTCCGGCATCGTCGTGACCGGGCGCGACTACGGACCCGAAACAGTCGGCCAGCTGACCCAGAGCCTCGCGGCGGCGTCCGCCCCGCTGGACGCGAAGGGCGACTCGGCGAAGGGGACGGACCTGTCCGGCGACGTGCCCGCCCCGCTGCGCCGGCTCGGCGAACCCACCGCCCGGGCCGCCTGTCTGACCGCCATCACCAGGGAATACGGTGGTCAGGTGGTGCTCGTCGACTATGCGCGGTTCGAGGGACAGCCCGCCCTGGTGGTGGTTCTCGACGGCACCCGCGTGGGCGCCGGCAAACGGCTGATCGTGGTCGTCGGGCCCGACTGCGGCATCGGCAACGCGATCGCCGACGAGCGGTACCGGGGAACGGCCTGAGATCACCCTGCCACGCAGCGGTGATGTGGCACACGAGTCATCGCTCGCCGGGAATGGTCGGTTCGTAGGATGAGTTTTGCTGGCACAGGCTGAATTCGAGGAGTCGACCGTGGATGAGGTCCGCAACCTGATCATCGTGGGGTCCGGTCCCGCCGGGTATACGGCTGCCGTCTATGCCGCCCGGGCCAACCTCAAGCCGCTCGTGATCGAGGGTGTCACGTCCGGCGGTGCACTCATGACCACCACCGAGGTCGAGAACTTCCCGGGCTTCCCGGACGGGATCCTCGGCCCGGAGCTCATGGACAACATGCGCAAGCAGGCCGAGCACTTCGGCGCGGAGTTCATCACCGACGACGCCACGCGGGTGGCCCTGGAGGGCCCCGTGAAGAGCGTGTGGGTGGGCGAGACGGAGTATCGCGGCCGCGCGATCATCCTGGCCACCGGCTCGGCCTGGCGCCCGCTGGGCGTGCCGGGCGAGCAGGAGCTGCTGGGCCGTGGCGTGTCGTCCTGTGCGACCTGTGACGGGTTCTTCTTCCGCAACGAGGAGATCGTCGTCGTCGGCGGCGGTGACTCGGCGATGGAGGAGGCGACGTTCCTGACCCGCTTCGCCAGCAAGGTCACCATCGTGCACCGGCGCGAGGAGTTCCGGGCCAGCAAGATCATGGCCGAGCGCGCGCTGAGCAACGAGAAGATCGAGGTCCGCTGGAACAGCAAGGTGACCTCGGTGCTCGACGGCGGCGGCCGGGTCGGCGGCGTCCGGCTCGCGGACGTGCGCACCGGCGAGGAGACCGAACTGCCGGTCGCCGGCATCTTCGTGGCGATCGGCCACGACCCGCGCAGCGAACTGTTCCGCGGCCAGGTCGAGCTGGACGAGTCCGGCTACGTGAAGGTGGCCGCGCCCGGCACCGCCACCAACATCGAGGGCGTGTTCGCCGCCGGTGACCTGGTCGACCACACCTACCGGCAGGCGATCACCGCCGCCGGCACGGGCTGCGCGGCGGCGCTGGACGCCGAGCGCTACATCGCGACGTTGTAAGAGTTTCGAAGCAGAGGGAGAGCGTATGGGAGCGATCCAGCCGGTCAGCGACAAGACCTTCGAGGTCGATGTCCTCAAGTCGGACATTCCGGTTTTGGTGGACTTCTGGGCTGAGTGGTGCCAGCCGTGCCGGAAGATCGAGACGATGCTGAACGAGATCGCCGTCGGCGAGCTGGCCGACAAGGTGAAGATCGTGAAGGTCGACATCGACAGCAACCCGGAGACGGCCCGCGCCTACCAGGTGCTGTCGGTCCCCACGCTGACCGTGTTCAAAGACGGCGAACCGTTCCGCTCCGTCGTCGGCGCGAGCCCGAAGAGCGCGCTCGTGCGCCTCATCGAGTCGGCCCTCGACCCGGCCTGATCAGCGACTCCAGCCGCCCCGCGTCCCATGTCGACGCGGGGCGGTTCGCTGTTGCGGCGGCGCACAGCCGGGGGCGGTACGCTGCGGGTGCATTCGCCCTGTAACGGCGCGCTCGGCCGGGCACGTACGATTCCCGGAGCCACAGGAATTCTGGAGGACCACATGCGTGCGATCCGGCGCGGGGCGCGGGGAGCGGCGGTTGCCGAGATCCGCAGCATTCTTGTCGTGCTGGAGCTGCTGGCCGATGATCTCTCGCTGTCCTCCGATCCCGACTTCGACGACGCCACCGAGCGCGCGGTGCGCGCCTTCCAGCAGAGCCGCGGCCTGACCGTCGACGGCGAGGTCGGCGACGAGACCTGGCGGGCGCTCGACGCGGCCCGCTGGCGGCTCGGGCAGCGCGCGCTGTTCCACACGGTCGGCGACCCGTACATCGGGGACGACGTCCGCCAGCTCCAGGAGCGCCTGCTGGAGATGGGCTACAACCCGGGCCGCGCCGACGGCATCTACGGCGGGCGCACGGCCCACGCGGTCGCGCAGTTCCAGCGCGAGGTCGGCCTGCGCCCCGACGGCGAGTGCGGCCCGCAGACGGTCGGCGCCCTGCGCCGCCTCGGCCGCAAGGTGATCGGCGGCCGGCCCCAGCTGCTGCGCGAGGCCGAGGCCTTCCGCGAGTCGGGCACGTCGCTGCTCGGCAAGCGCATCGTGATCGACCCGGGCCACGGCGGCGCCGACACCGGCCACGTGGTGCCCGACGGCCCGCTGCGGTGGGTGGAGGCGGACCTCGTGTATGACCTTGCGGCCCGCCTGGAGGGCCGTCTGGGGGCCGCGGGCATGCGGGTGAACCTGACCAGGGGTCCGGCGCCGGCGAACGTCCTGAGCGATCGTGACCGGGTGCAGCTGGCCAACGACCTCGGTGCCGACCTGCTCCTGTCGATTCACCTCGACAGTCACACCAGCCCGGAGGCCTCCGGCGTCGCCACGTACCACTACGGCACCGTCTCCGGCCCCACCTCCATCGTCGGCGAGCGCCTGGCCGGCCTGGTCCAGCGCGAGATCGTCGTGCGCACCGGCCTGCGCGACTGCCGCACGCACCCGAAGACGTGGGAGCTGCTCCGCCTGAGCCGCATGCCCGCCGTGCGGGTCGACGTCGGCTACCTCACGTCGCCGTCCGACCGCGAGCAGCTGGTCGACCCGAGCTTCCGGGACCGCGTCGTGGACGCGATGATGGCCGCGGTCCAGCGCATGTACCTCCCGGTCGAGGCCGACGTCCCGACGGGCTCGATCGACGTCAGCCTCCTGCGCACCCTGACCGCGTCGGCCTAGTTCGTCATCTCCCGGGTCGCCGGCCGGACCGGCAGCACCGGACGGAGCAGCGACTCGGGGCTCATCGAGCCGAGCAGCTTCTCGAGGGCGTACTCGACGTCCGACTTCCAGGACAGCGCTGTGCGAAGCTCGAGCCGCAGCCGCGGATACCGTGGATGCGGTCGTACCGTCTTGAAGCCGATCGACAGGAAGAAGTCCGCCGGCGCGAGGCATCCCCGCTCGTTGCGCCCGGCCTCGTCGACCTCGCCGAACTTGGCGTCACCGAACGCCTCGATGGCCTTGACCCCGCGCTTGGTGAGGTCGCGGGCGACGCCCTGGACGAGCATGCGCCCGAGCCCGCCGTCGGCGAACGGCTGCACCACGTGCGCCGTCATCAGCAGCACGGCGTCGGGGGAGACCGGCGACGTCGGGAACGCCATGGACCGCGGCACGTACGCCGGCGGTGCGAACATGACGAACCCGGCCGGCATGCCGTCGACGTAGACGAGCTTGCCGCAGGAGCCCCACTCCAGCAGCGTCTGGGATACCCAGGCCTCCTTCTCGAGCCCCGGGTCGCCGGCAGCGCAGGCCCGGTCGGCAGCGACCGGGTCGAGCTCCCAGAACACACACTCGCGGCACGATCGAGGAAGATCCTCAAGGGTGTCCAGCGTCAGACTCACGAGACGTCGCGACATTGGCCCATCTCCACCCCGCTCCGCGGCGCGCTCTGACACGCCGGAGCTGTCCGCCAACCGTGTTAGATGGTACGCATCCCACACGGTCGGCGGGAGCCATCCGGCCACAGTTCCTCACCCTGCCGGTCGCTGGTCCTGCCGGTTACGGATGGTCCCCACCCGGCGACGGTATGAGTCACCCCGGCGGCTTCACCCGCTGCGTTCCACACGCGGGTGGTTATCCACAGCGCGAGGTCCACAACTTCACCCTGCTGCTGTGGAAAACTCACCCGATCCACGGCTCTGTCGGCTCGGCCGCCTCGGGACGTTCGTCCCACTGCTGCCGGCGCAATCCACAGGCCCGGCGTCGGCGCATAGCCGGTCGGCTCGCCCAAAGGCCTTGTTCGTCCCCAGCCCTGACGGTCGTCTGCAGCTCGCTGCCTCATCCAAACCTTGTTGCCTCATCCACAGCTCGTTGCCCACTTACAGCTTGCCGGCGCATCCACAGTTTTGTTGGCGCATCCACAGCCTTGTTGGCCGCGGGCCTGGCGCCATCCACAAGCTGTGGATCACGTCCGCAGGGCCGCTGCTTGTTCGGAGGCCACCGTTTCGTCCTGGCCTTCACTCGTCCACAGGCCCTGCGCTTGTCCACAGGCCCGGGGCTCCAGCACGACGGCTGCCACCTCTCGCGGCACCCCATCGGCGGTGGAACCAGCTGTCCGCAGCACACGATCCACAGGTCCGCAGCCCGTCGAGCCCGGATGCGTCAGCGCACTATCCACAGGCTCGCCCTCAGCTCGCCCTCATGGCGGGCCATCCGCGGGCCGCGTTATCCACAGATCCGTTCGCCGCGGACTGTGCTGGCCACGGGACGTGCTTGCCGAAGGACTGGGCCTTCGGCGGGGCGGCGCCGCAGAAAGCTCGTCGGGGTCGGGGTGCTGTGTCGCGTCGTGTGGTGCCCTGTTGACGGCTGCCGCGGGGGGCTGGGTTCATGATCGAGGGAGAGATTTGGCTGCTATGACAGCCAGAAGTTTCCCTTGATCATGGGGCTGCCGCAGCCGGCCGCCTTGCGTTCGGGCGCGTCTCGGACGGTGGCCACTGCGGGCGTTGGCGCGCGGCCCGAAGGGGCGCGGGTTCTTGGGGCGACGGCGATGGCAGCGTCCGTGCCGCCGGGGCGGATGCACCG
>NZ_JBEXCY010000161.1:0-20136 GCF_040605515.1 Dactylosporangium sp. NPDC005572
AGCGGCACGAGCGGCGGCGGCAGCGACAACTGGGGCGGCGCGCTCGACCCGTGCTACGAGCGGTTCACCGACATCTGGGACGCCTACTACGGCTTCCCGGGCCAGATCCGCGAGATCTGACCCACCCGCACCCGCGGGCCCGGGCGTGCCAGAATCCGGCGCATGGACGAACTGCGCTCCACCGCCGGACTGCTCGCCCGGGCCCGCCGGGTCGTCGTGTTCACCGGCGCCGGCATCTCGGCCGAGAGCGGAGTGCCGACCTTCCGCGACGACCTGACCGGCCTCTGGGCGCGGTTCGACGCCGAGCAGCTGGCCACGCCGGAGGCGTTCCACGCCGACCCGGACCTGGTCTGGGGCTGGTACGAGTGGCGCCGGGCCCGGGTGGCGCGGGCGGTGCCCAACGCCGGGCACCTGGCCGTCGCCGCCATCGAGGCCCGGGTCCCACACGTCGTCGTGGTCACCCAGAACGTCGACGACCTGCACGAGCGGGCCGGCTCCCGGGACCCGGTCCACCTGCACGGCAGCCTGTTCGCCCCGCGCTGTATCGGCGCGTCCGGTCACCCGGCGCAGGTCACCGCATTGGCGGACGGCGACGGCCCGATCCCGCCGCCGCGCTGCGCCGAGTGCGGCTGGCTCGTGCGGCCCGGCGTCGTGTGGTTCGGCGAGGCCCTGCCCGAGGACGCGCTGAACGCCGCCGTGCACGCCGCGGCCCGCTGCGACGTGCTGCTGACCGTCGGCACGTCCGGTGTCGTGTACCCCGCCGCCGAGATCCCGCTCGTCGCCGCCCGTGCCGGCGCCACGCTGGTGCAGGTCAATCCCGAGCCGACGCCGCTGGATCCGTTCTGCGACGTCAGCCTTCGCGGTACCGCCGCTCAGGTGCTCCCGGCGTTGGTGTCGGCGGCCTGGGACGGCAGCGTCCAGACCAGCGGCACGCCCGTGTCCGCGCCGGAGTAGTCGTCCTCGACCTCCAGCAGCTCGGCCATCCGGGCCTGCCACGGCACGTTCGCCGGGTGGTCGCGCAGCGCGGCCCGCATGGCCGCGTAGTCGTCGACGTCGACCAGGTGGAACAGGTCACGGCCGGAGCGCCAGATGCGCCAGCCGCGCACGCCGGCCTCCCGCAGCGCGGCGTCGAGCTCGGGCGGGATGACGGCGTGCACGGCGTCGTACTCGGCCTCGCGGCCGGGCTTGAGCCGGGTGTGGAGCGCCACCTGCGGCATGCGATCGCCTCCGGAAGCCGGATGTGTACGGGGTCAGCGGCGCCGCGCCCGCAGCACCGCGTCGTGGATCGTAACCTCCCCGCCGTGCTCGGGATGGTTGGCCGTCCGCGGCCGGGCGTCGGCCGCCTGCACCTCCCACGCCTCCGGGTCGAGCGCGGCGGCGAGCTCCTCGCCGGTGAAGAACAGCTCCGGCACGTCCGGCCGGGGCACCACGGCGGCGTCGGACGCGTGGTGGCCGGCGATGAGCAGCGTCCCGCCGGCCGCGACCGCGTCGGCCAGCCGGGCGAACAGCGCCTCCCGCAGCCCCGACGGGACGTGCACGAACGCGGCGGTCACCAGGTCGTACCGCCCCGGCTCCGGCGTCCACGCCAGCATGTCGACCCGCTCCCAGGTCACGTCGACCCCCGCGTCGGCGGCGTGCGCGGCGGCCCGCTCCAGCGCGGTGGGGGAGATGTCGGCCCCGGTGACCCGCCACCCACGCTGCGCGAGCCAGATGGCGTCGGCCCCCTCCCCGCAGCCGACGTCGAGCGCCGCGCCCGGCGGCAGGCCGGCGACGTCGCTGACGAGGTGCGCGTTCGGCCGCCCGCTCCACAGCGTGCCGCGGCTCCGGTACCGCTGCTCCCAATAGTCCTCGGTGAACATCTCCATGGTCATGCGCCCAACCCTGGCCGTGGCCCCGGCCGGTGGGCAAGCTTCGTTGCCGGTTCGGCGAATTCGCGGGGGACGATACGCTGGGCGGCATGGACCATCTCGTACCGGTGCCGGTCGAGGTCCGGGCGGTGCCCGGCGACGACTTCGCCGTGACCGCCGGCGTCGGGGTGCGGGCCGGGGGAGCGGCCGCGGCCGTCGGGGAGTTGCTTGCCGAGGTGCTGCGGGACGCGACCGGGTTTGCGGTGCCCGTCGACGAGGCGCGCGGCGCGATCGCGCTCACCATCGATGACGGCATCGGGCATCCCGAGGAGTACCGCCTCGCCGTCACCCGCGATGGCGTGGCGCTCACGGCGGGGACCGCGCGTGGGCTGTTCGCCGGGGTGCAGACGCTGCGGCAGCTGCTCGGGGAGCCGTGGGCCTTCGCCGGTGGGGTCGTGCGGGACCGGCCGCGGTTCGCGCACCGCGGGGTCATGCTCGACGTGGCGCGGCACTTCTTCACCGTTGCCGAGGTGCGGCGGTTCATCGACGGCATTTCGCGGTACAAGATCAATGTCCTGCATTTGCATCTGACGGACGACCAGGGGTGGCGGATCGAGATCGAGCGGTGGCCGCGGCTGGCCGCCGTCGGCGGGGCCACGCAGGTCGGGGGCGGGCCGGGCGGCTTCTACACCCAGCGGGAGTACCGGGAGCTCGTCGACTACGCCGCCGCGCGGAACGTCACCGTGATCCCGGAGATCGACCTGCCGGGGCACGTCAACGCGGCGCTGGTCGCCTACCCCGAGCTCGGGCCGGCCGGGGTGGCGCCGGCGCCGTTCACCCGGCACGGCAACGCGAAGGGTTTCAGCTCGCTCGCCATCGACCAGGAGGTCACCTACCGATTCGTCGACGACGTGCTGCGCGAGGTGGCCGCCCTCACCCCCGGACCGTACCTGCACCTCGGCACCGACGAGACCCACGCCACGCCCGAGGACGGCTTCCTCGCGTTCCTGGCCCGGGTGCTGCCCATGGCCTCGCAGCACGGCAAGGCGGTCATCGGCTGGCACGAGATCCTGCGGGCCACGCCGCCGGCGTCGGTGATCCCGCAGTACTGGGGCCGCGACAGCAGCGACGAGCGGATGGCCGCCGCGGTGGCGCGCGGCAGCCGGGTCGTGCTGTCACCGGCGCACAAGGTGTACCTCGACATGAAGTACGACCCGGGCACCCCGATCGGCTTCGACTGGGCCGCGTTCATCGAGGTGGCCGACGTGTACGACTGGGACCCCGGCACCTACCTCGCCGGCGTGCCCGAGGCGGCGGTCCACGGCATCGAGGGTCCACTGTGGTCCGAGACCCTGCGGTCGTACCGCGACGCCGAGTACCTGGCCTTCCCGCGCGTGGCGGCCCTCGCCGAGCTGGCCTGGTCGCCGCGCGCGAAGCATGACTGGCCGGACTTCGCCCGGCGGCTGGCCGCCCACGGCCCGCGCTGGACGGCCGAGGGCGTCAACTTCCACCGCTCCCCGCAGATTGCCTGGGTGGACTGACGGCAGGGCGTGGCTCAGCCGGTTGCCCAGGGGCGCAGCTTCTCGGGGTTGCGGACCGCCCACACGTGGGTGATGCGGTCGTCCGTGATGTCGAAGGCCAGGACCGTCACCGTCACGTCGCCGTCGAGCATCACCAGGCCCGGCTGGCCGTTCACCGTGCGCTCGACGATGCGCAGGTCGAGGGCCTTGCGGCGGACCGTGACGAAGCCCTCCGCGACCCGTTCGGCGCCGTGGACCGGGTGGAGCTCGGCGTTCACGCGGCCGCCGCCGTCCGCCACCGTCGTCACGTCCGGGTCCAGCAGGCCGACCAGGGCGTCGATGTCCTGCGCCTCCCAGGCCGCCTTGAAGTCGCGGACGATGCCGGCCCGGCGGGCCGGTGCGGCCGGGGTGCGGGCGGTGCCCAGGCGGCGGCGGGCCGACGAGGCGAGCTGGCGACACGCGGCCGGGGTGCGGCCGACGATGGCGGCGACGTCGGCGAACGGGTAGCGGAACACGTCGTGCAGCACGAACGCCACCCGCTCGGCCGGCGTCATCGACTCCAGGACGACGAGGAAGGCCATGCTCACCGACTCGTCGAGCGTGACGCGGTCGGCGGGGTCTTCGCCGGTACCGCCGAGCACGTCCGGCGGCAGCGGCTCCGGGATCCACTCGCCGACGTAGCGCTCGCGCCGGGCGCGGGCCGAACCCAGCAGGTCGAGGCAGATCCGGCTGGTGACCGTGGACAGCCAGGCGCCCGGGGACTCGACGGACTCGCGCCGGCCGGGCGTCATGGCGTACCAGCGGGCGAACGCCTCCTGCACGACGTCCTCGGCGTCGGCGAGCGAGCCGAGCAGCCGGTAGGCCAGGCCGAGCAGCTGCGGGCGCTCGTCCATGATCGTCATGACACCACTCATACTCCTCCCGACGAAGCGGCGCACCGGAACGTCAGGCCTGACGTTGCGCCGCCCCGTGTCGTCGGGCCGGTATGGACACCGAACAGTTGCAGGCCCTCGCCGACCGCGTCGAGATCGAGGCGCTGCGGGGCGAGTTCACCGACGCCGGGATGCAGCGCGACTGGGACCGCTTCGCGGCCCTGTTCACCGACGACGCCGTCTGGCGGATTCCCGGCGCCGGCGTCGAGCTCACCGGGCGCGACGCCATCCGCGCCGGGGTCGAACGACTCCGGACACTCTGGGAGTTCTTCGTCCAGAACGTCCATCCGGGCGCCATCCGGCTCGGCGCCGACGGCACCGCGACCGGCCGGGCGTACGTCGCCGAGTTCGGCCGCTTCCGCGACGGTTCCTCGCACCTCAACTACGCCCTGTACCACGACCGCTACACCCGCACGGCGGACGGCTGGCGGTTCGCCGAGCGCGTCTACGAGATCCGCTACACGGACGACAGCCCGCTGGCCGGGGCACCGCCGGCCGCCTGAGCATGGCACGCTGATGCGGTGATCGAGCTCGACCTCTCGGTACCGTGGAATCCCCCGGAGCCGGCACTGCCGCCACGGAAACGGGGGCGGCCCTGGATCGCGCTCGCGGCGGTGGCCCTGGTGTCGGCCGCGGTGCTGACCGCCGGGGCGCCGGCGGTGGGCACGGCGCCCGGCTACCGGCTCGACGACGTGCGCATCCTCGACCTGCAGGCGTCCGGCGGGCGGGTCGTCGTGTCGCGGTACGAGCCGCAGGCGCCCGGCAGCACGGCCGAGGTGCGGCGGCTGCGCGACGGGGCACTGCTGTGGTCGACGCCGCTCGCGGTCGGCGAACGCCTGATGTTCCTGAGCGAACGGGTCGTGGCGCGGATGAACGACGAGGGCGGCGCCTTCACCGTGTTCGACGCCGCCACCGGCGACCGGCTGTGGGAGGCGCCCCGGCTCGCGGTCATCGGCGGGGCCCCCGGGCTGCTGATCACCGAGGACCTGGCCGAGGGGTCGCCGCAGTTCCGCACGATCATCATCACCCCGGACGGGCAGATCGCGCCGAACCAGCCGGTCGAGCAGGTCCCCCGGCGGTACCGGGCGCTCGACGAGCGAACGGGGAAGGTGGTGTGGACGCTCGAGCCGCCCACGGGGTCCATCGCCGACGCCCGCACGGACGGTATGTGGGTGCTCAGCCCTGACGGACAGCTGGAGACCCACGACCTCGCGACCGGCGCGGTCACCGCGACGCGGCGGCTGGCGTGGTCGGGGACGCTGTCGTGGTACTCCATGGGCGACGACGGCGTCATGGTGTCCACCGCGGGCCAGGTGGGCACCGACGTCTACGACCGGGAGACCGGCCGGCTGCTGTGGCGCTGGCCGGCGACCGGCGACGACAGCGTGCCCTATGCCTGCGCCGGCGGCTTCTACTGCCTGCGCGACGCGACCGGCGTGGCCGCCCTCGACGCGCGGACCGGCGAGCGGCGCTGGCACCTCGACGGCTACAACGGCGCCCTCGGCGGCGACGGCCGCACCGTGCTGGTCACGACCTGGGACGTCGGCCCGGCGGCCGGCGCCGAGCATCCGATCGCCGCCGTCGACGTCCGCACCGGCCGGATCCTGTGGGAGCTCACCGGCTGGCGCCTCACCGCGCTGACGCCGGACAACCGGATCGTGGTCTGGCGGGAGGCGGGCAGTGACGGCGCGGCCCTGGCCGTGGTCGACCCGGACACCGGCCGGCTCACCCTCTTCGGCCGGGCGCCGGTCGACCACCGCGACCTGAGCTGCGTCCAGGACGACGGCCGGCTCGCGTGCGTGGCCGACGGGATCCTGTCGGTGTGGCCGCTGCCCTAGCCGGCGCGGTCGTCTCAGGCGGGCTCCGGCTGGCGTAGATCGGCGCCGACCGGGCGCGGATCCACCGAGTGTCCGGTGACCTTCAGAATCTTCGCGGTCAGCCGATGATCATGGGAGACCCGCTTCCCGTCAAGGGTGCGCACCGCAGTCCCGCCCCGAATCGCCGACAACAGCCAGACGCCGTCGGCGGCCGCCAGTGCTTCGGGAGTCACCAACCGTTCCTGCGTGGTCCAGCCGAGCGTGCGAGCGTTGCTGACGAGCCAATGGGCGGTGGTGCCGGGCACCACGCCGGCGGTCTCGGGCACGCTGCACAGCACGTCGCCGTCGAGCCAGACGACGGTCGACGTGGCGCCCTCCAGCACGAATCCCTCTTCGGACACCCAGACCACGTCGTCCATGCCGCGCGCGGCCGCCCATCGCTGCGCGGCCATCGCCACCGCGTAGGACAGCAGCTTGACCCCGCCCAGCAGCCACGGAGCCTGCCGGCGGACGTCGACCGTGTAGCCCAGCCGCGCCGTGGCCGCCGACACGCCGTCTCGCCGCAGCCGCAGGATGTCGTCGCTCACCGCCGAGATGACCGCGAACACCGTGCCTGAGTCGGTGCCGGCCGTCCCGCGGCTGCACACCAGACGGACCGCTGCCTCGGCGGTATCCGGCCAGACACGGCACAGGCGCACCACCAGATCGGCCAGCGCATCCTCGGACGGCAGTGGGAGGTCCACCCGCGCCGCCGAGCGCCGCAGCCGGGCCAGGTGCTCGGCCAGGCGGACCGGTTGCCGCCAGCGGACGTGGATTGCCTCGAATACGCCGTCCCCCCGCTGAAGACCGGCGTCATCCGCCCGGATGATCGGTGTGTCAATCGGCACGATTCCCCGGCCCAGCACAGCCACCAGCGGAACCGGCGGCGGCATATCGATCACTTCGAAAGCGTAGCGCGCGCATCGGCCGCCGTCGTGCCGGTGGCGGCCGGACCATCCGGATGGATGAGTCGTTCCGGCTGGTCCATCGCTACATTCAAAATTGTGGCGGTCGTCTCACTGAACGGCGAGATCGCCGCCGTTTCGGGAGGGGGGTGGCGTGGGCGTCCGTCGCATCGGGTTCGAATTCGAGTACCCCATCGTCGTCCCGAAAGGGCAGGCCATCACCCGTCGGGACGCCCGAGCCTTCTGGGAGGGTGCGGAGTCGGCACTGCCGGGGTGGACGCCGATCCGACAACAGCAGACAGACGCCACCATCGGCCTCGCCAGGACCCGCGGGGGATTTGCCGAGCACATCAGCAATGACACCGGAGTCTGCACCGTCGAATTCGCGCTCAAGCCCGAGGAAACGATACCGCGGGCCGTCGACCTCGCGAACAGGGCGATCCGCAGGGTGTCGGACATGGCCGCCGGCCTCGACCTCCGGCTGTTGTGCATGGGCCTTCAGCCAATCACCTGGGCCGATGCACAGCGGAAGACCGCGAAAGACGCCTACCGATCATTCGCTGCGCGGATGCCGTACCACACGTGGTCCGTGCCGATGGCCTCCCACCAGTGCTCGGTGGATGTGGCCCCGTCGGCGGCAATATCCGTTGTGAATAGCCTGAACGCGTTGTCCGGGCTGATCATTGCGCTCACCTCGAGCAGCCCGATAGCCAAGGGAGCGTGCCAGGAGTGGCACGAGTTCCGGACCTGGATATCGGATGAGCGATCCCGGCGTCTGCGGCCCACCGACCGGCACTACTACTCCAACGGGCTGCCGCCGAGGCCGTTCGCCGACTGGAACGACTACGTCGACTGGTTCTGGGCGTCCACCATGTACTTCGTGAAGGACGACTCGGGCACGATCTCGATCGTTGCGGGTCGGCGCTCGTTCCGGCAATTCGTGTCGTCCCCCGCGCCGGCGGCGGTCTGGTCGCCCCGGCGGCCGGTGCGCTATGTCGAACCGGCGCTCGCGCACGTCAACGAGGTGCACGGCTACGGTTGGCTCGCGAGTCGTCTCAGGTACACCCTGCCGCGACAGACCACAATGGACGAGATCCGCGCCGCGGTCACGGCCGGGCAGATCGGCGACTTCATGGCTTCCCGGATCGATCGTTGCTACGTCGAGTTCCGGGCGAGCGGTGTTTCGGAACAGGGCACCGAGGGCAGCGTGGGCGCCCTGGTCCTCGGGCTCGTCGAGCAGCACGAAGCAGCTGAGCACCTACGGCGCGAGCGTGCCTGGGAAGCGTGGCGGCAGCTTCGGATCGACGGCAGCGTCCAGGGCATCCGCTGTGTCCGTCCGGGCGGCGAGCACCATCGCCTGGCAACCCGGATGATCGACATCGCGGGCGCAGGCCTCCGGCAGCGCGGGTTCGGCGAGGAGCGACTGCTCGAACCACTCTTGCGGCGAATCGAGTCGGGTGTGGGCTATTCCGACCGCATCCGCACCTGGTTCCAAGCGGGTGGCGTCCGCCGCGTGATCGACGAGACCGCATGGCGTGCCGACGCCCTGCGGCTGGCAGGGATGGCCGGGTGAACCAGGGACGCCGCCATCTGATGCGGGACACGTTCCCGCAAGACGTGCTGCTGAGCCGGTTCACCAACCGGACGGCGATCGTCGACACGTTCCGTCGCCTCATGGACGGCACGTCACGCGTCCCGGTGCTCGCTGTCTACGGGATCGGCGGCGCCGGGAAGAGCACACTGCTGCAGTACCTGCGACACAGTCTGTCCGCGGCCGGGGCGGCGTCGCCGGCGGCCGCGATCCCCATCGCATTCGGTTCCTTCCAAGCCGGCCGGACCCCGACCACGGCACCCGAGGCACTGTGGGATCTGCGGGCGCAGATCTCAAAATGGGGCGATCTATCCTTCCCGCGTTTCGACCTGCTGTGGGCAACGTGGTGGGAACGCACCTACCACACGCCGGTCAGCCGCAACCCGTCATTGATCAATGAGGATGCCGAGACGCTCGCCGAGGTGCTCGAGGGCATCGAAGCCGTGCCGGTGGTGGGCAGCGCCGCGAAGCTCGTCAACCTCACGCTCAAGACGACGTCCCGCACGCGTCGGCGCCTGGCCGAACGGCGAGTGCGGGACTGGCTCGGAGACAACGTCGGGCTGCCGGCCGGTGCGACCAACTGGAAGCAGGCACTCAAGCAGGCCGACCTCGCGCACATCCATCACCTCCTGCCGTGCGCCTTGGCCGCAGATCTCAGCGACCAACCTCGGCAGCGTGTCGTGATCATGGTCGACACGTACGAGCGGCTGGAGGACCAGACAGCAGAGCGGAACGGCCGGATCGACGCGACGTTCGTCGAGCGGCTCGGCCGCGAGCTCATCGAGCAGGGCTCGCAGGTGACGCTCATCCTCGCCGGACGCAACCGGCTCCGATGGGCCGAACGACGTTCGCCCTCGGGTGCGTGGATGCTCGATCCGGCATCGTTCTGGGCGGACGGCACAGAAGTCGACGAGGCGAGCGTCTTCATCAGCAAGAACCTCTGCCAGTACGCCGTCGACATCTTCTCCGCGGAAGACAGCCGGACGTACCTCGTCGAGAAGCGGGGGCTCGCGAGGTCCGTGGCCGATGCGATCTACGGGGCCACGGGTGGCCTGCCGCTGGCGCTCGCGGTCGCCAGTGACCTCTTCGACGAGGCCTCTGACCCGATGGCGGAGGTGGACGTACTCCAGGCCGGGCTGGACGGGATCGCGCCGTTGAGCGCCGACTGGTCCCGGGTGTTCGGGCACTGGCTGCTGGAACGCCTCCTCGAGCAGCTCACCGAACACGGCAAGAGCGAGCTGGTCGGTATCCTGCGGTCGGCCTGCATACCCCGTTGGTTCAACGAGGAGATGCTGTTCGAGGTCGCGCAGGGCGGCCCGTCGTTCCAGGAACAGTTCGACCAGCTGACGCGATATGGTTTCGTCGAGTATCGAAACCTCGACGGCATCGAGGCATACTCCATCCACCCCGTGGTCCGGCGGCAGATGCTGCACTCGTCGAGGATCGTCCGACAGCAACTGGTATGGCACAGACGCGCACTGGAGTACTTCGCCCGCGACGGCGCCGATGCCGTCGCCGACCCGGATCCCGGCTTTGCGTACATGCTCGAATGGCTCTACCACCGCTCGGTCGTGGACGACGACCGCAGCTTCGCCGAGCCCTGGCGGATCTTCGACGAGCTCCTGGGTGCCTTTCTGCTCACCAGGGCGCAGGGCGTGATCGATGTCGTGCGGGATCTCGGTGATCGCCTGGGCGGGTCGGACATCGACGTGCTGGTCTTCGGCGGCAGGCTCGCCATGGCCGTGGGCGACTATGACACCGCGATCGTCCGGCTGAACTCGGCATCGGGCCTTCTGGAGCATCTCGAGGACCACCGGCTGCGCCGGAAGGCCCTGACGTATCTGGGGGAGGCGTACCGCCTGCATGCCGACTATCAGCGCGCGTTGGGCGCGTTCCGTGCCCTCGACGAGATCGCGCAACGAGCCGGCGACCGCCATTCGGCGCTGGTGGCAGCCTGGGGCATGTCGTTGACCTACAAGCTGATGGACGAGTTCGCGGCGTCACTGCACCACTGCGTGCGAGCCGAAACGTTGGCCCCGCACGTGGAAGTGCCCGAGTTCATCGATGCCCATACGTTCGGTGTGCTGTCGGCTCGCTCCGATCCACGCAACATGGGCCGCCACAAGTCGGAGCTTCTTCGCCAGATGGGCGACTTCGCCGGGGCTGCCGAAGCGTGTTCGTCCTTCAAGGAACTGTACGTGGACTATCCGGACACCCTGGGGTTCCGGTACTCGCAGCTGTGCGAGTCGCACGTGCTGCGGATGGAGGGACATGTCGAGCTGGCGACGGAACTCGCCACGGCGTGCCTCGTCGGGTTCGAGCGGTCCCAGAACAGGCGCGGCGAACTCTCGGCAGTGCGCCTGCTGGGGCAACTGCTGTGCCTCTCGGCCGAACTGACCCAGGCCACCGAGCAGTTCGAGCGTCTGCTCACCACCTCCCAGGGCTCGTACCCGTACGGCGCGATCTATGCCCGTCTCGGCCTCGGCGAGGCGATCCGGCGCGGCGGAGACATCGATGCGGCGCGCGGTCACTATGACGTCGTCGTCGACGTCTGCGGCACGCTGGGTTTCCGGATCGAGTCGGCGTACGGCCACCTGGGGCTGGCCGAGATCACGCGGGCACGCGGGGATCTGGCGGCCGCCAGGGATCACGCGGTGGAGGCGGCGCGGATAGCCGCGTCGATCGGACATCCCTGGACGCTGACGTACGCTCACCTCGCCGAGGCCGCCACCGGCGCTGACGGCTGGCGCTCGGCCATGCGCCAGGCAGTTGCCGCGGAGCGCACGATCAAACGGCGTGACACCGACCAGCGCATCGACCGGCGCTACATTCGGGACGTGATCGCCGCATTGCGCCGCGGGCGTGCCGCGCCGCCGCTGGCGTTCAATTTCCTGTAGTGAGCCGGGTTTCATGGCGATGTCGCATCGATACCCGGCCGTCGAGGTGCATCGCTTCGCCGGCGCACCCGGCGAGGTGCTGGTGCTCGCCGGCGTGCACGGGTCGGAGCGGGCCGGCGTCGAGGTCGCGCGCAGACTGATCGGGGCATTGCGGAACGGCCCGCCGCGCCGCCGCGCGGTGGCCGTCGTTCCCACGTTGTTCGCAGCCAACGTCGCTGGCGCCGAACGGGCGTTCCGGACCCGGTTGACGTCCGCCGACCCGGCGGACTGGCCGGACGACCCGACCGGCCGCAGGACGACGCTCGCCGACGGCACTCCATATCGCGACCCGAATCGGAACATGCCCCCGATCGGATGGTGTCATCGCTCCTCGCAGCTTCGGGACGCCCTCGGGTTCGCCATCGAAGCAGAGAATCTCGTCGTCCTGGACCTTGTGGCGCAGCTGCGCCCGGCGCTCATCGTCTCGATACACGGCATCCGGCGGGTCGAGGACGTCAACATTGCTTCACGCGGACGCCTGAATCTGCCGGGTGTGTTCGTGGATCCGGTCACCGACCTCGCGCTCGAGCTCACGCGGGCGAACCACCAGGAATTGCCGCCGGTGGCTGAGATCGATCGCCTAGCACTGGACGCCGCGGCACGCATCAGTGAGCGGCAGCACGACCTCGCCGGCCGCGGCCTCGTGGCCGGCGACAACGGCGACCTCCGCGATGACTGGGTGGTCGGCAACTGGCTCCAGTCCACCCGGCCGACCGCGCGGTACGCCCGGCCGAACTCGGTCGACGAGGGCGTCTCACTCGGCGAGTGGGGATCGAGGGCCGTCCTCCACTCGTCGCGGTACGGGCTCGATCGGCCCGGGATTCCCATCGTCACCGTCGAGGTCCGCGGCTACTACACCAGCGCCGACTGCACGTCCGGCGCCGCGATGAACGCGGGGCTGCGCAGCCGAAAGCCGGTGGCGTGGATGCACGACCAAGGGCACCGGCGGGGCCTGGAACTGCAAGCCCATGCCGACGCCATCGCAGACGTCTTCCTGGACCGCGACGACGTACCGTTCTGAGCGCGGGCCGCTGGCTCCCCCAGACGACGCAGCCTGAGGGCCAGCTAGTCGGCGCGGGACCGGCGCAGGCCGATCACCAGCAGGACTATCCCGGCGAGGGCGACGATCGGCCCGACGACGGCCCAGATCGTGACCCCGCTCATGGCGCTGCCGCCGAGCACGTCGAGGCCCTGCAGGGTCCAGACGCCGCCGAAGAGGACGAGCAGCACGCCGAGCCCGATGTACACCCATCGCATGCGGCCCAGCATGCCGCCAACGGCGTCACGCGTCCAGGGCCGGGACCGGGTACGTCGCCGCGAAGCCCTCCCGGGCCACCGCGCGGGCCAGGAGGTCCGTCGTCGCCAGGACGCCCGACGGGCGGTGCAGGACCGGCTGGAGGTGGCGGTCGATCACCGAGACGTCGTGCTCGTCGCACAGGCCCATCGCGCCCAGGATCTGGTGGGCGTTGGACAGCACCACGTCCGCCGACTCCAGCATCTGCAGGCGCAGGGCCAGCAGGTCGGCGTCGCCGGCCGCGCCGCGGCGCAGCAGCCACCAGGCGTGCAGGGCCAGCTCGGCCAGGCCGTCGACGGCCACCAGCAGGTCGGCGAGCCGCCAGCGGATCTCGCCGAACTTGCCGATCGGGCGGCCGAACTGCTCGCGGTCGCGGGCGTGGGACACGGCCAGCGACGCGGCCGTGGACAGCGCTCCCGTCACCCAGAAGGCGTCGAGGACCAGATGCATCGCGATCGATCGCCGTACATCCAGATCAAGCGATGTCGGGGAGCAGTCGACGGAGACCGCGAACGGATCCAGCGGCGCCCCGGACCGTGCGCCCGGCGCGACCGCGAGCACCTCCGTCGTCGCGACCGAGGCCACCACCGCCGACGAGAACAGGTCGGCGTGGTCGAGCCGCGCCACCGGGCCCGCCGTCAGGAACAGGCCGTCCACGTCCGGCCGGGACGGCAGCGGTACCGCCAAAGCGTGCACGACCGGCCAGGGCAGCACGACCGCGCCGGCCGCCCGCACGCCCAGGACGGCGGCCGCGGACTCCTCCTCGTCGCCCCACGGGTCCAGGTCGAGCAGGCCCAACTGGTCGAGGGCGGGCCGGACCACCGCGGCCCGGCGGCCCGGGTCGGTCTCACCGGACCGGGCGAGGTCGACCCCGCCGAGCCCGAGCAGCGCCTTCGCCACGGACGACTCGTAGTCGACCGCGGTCGCCGGCCAGTCACGCCGCATGGCCATCCTCCTGGAGTGCGGAACGGGCGACGATCATGCGCTGGACCTCGATCGTGCCGGACGCGATCGTCGCCGAACGGGCGTAGCGGAACACGTCCTCGACGTGCCCGAGCAGGCCCGGCGCGGACGGGTCGGGTACCAGCGCGTCGGGCCCCGAGACGTCCAGGGCGAGCCGGCCGACCTCCTGGTCGAGCTGGATGGAGGCGAGCCGGGCGATCGACGCCTCCCGGTCGGTGAGCCGGCCCGCCTCGCGCAGCGCCACCGCGCGGTAGCTCAGCAGGCGGGCGACCCGCGCGTGGACGAGCGCGCGGACGAACGCCTGCCGGGCGCCGGCCGAGGCCAGCCCGGGGTGCGCGGCCAGGTCGGCCAGCAGCCGCTCGTCCCGGGCGTACCGCGGAATCCCGATCCGCTCGTGCTTGAGCACCAGCCGGATCACGTCCCAGCCGTTGCCGACCCCGCCGAGGACCGCGTCGGCGCCGACCCGCACGTCGTCGAAGAACACCTCGTTGAGGTGCTGCTCGCCGAGCATCGAGTCGATCGGCACGACGGTGATGCCGGGGGAGTCCATCGGTACCAGGAAGATCGTGATGCCCTCGTGCTTCGCGCCCGCCGAGCTGGTCCGGGCGGCCAGGAAGCACCACTGGGCCAGGCCCGCGTACGACGTCCAGATCTTCTGGCCGTTGAGGACCCATCCGTCGCCGTCGGGCCGGGCCGCGAGCCGCAGCGAGCCGAGGTCGGAGCCGGCGCCGGGCTCGCTGAAGCCCTGGCACCACACCGCCTGCCCGGCCGAGATGCCGGGCAGGTGGCGGGCCTTCTGCTCGGGCGTGCCGACCTCCATGACGACCGGGCCGACCCAGTTGAGTCCCATGTACTGCGGGCCGCGCGGCTCGAAGTGCGCCCACATCTCCTCGCGCAGGACCGTCTGCTGCCAGACGTCGGCCTCGGCGCCGCCGTACTCCTTCGGCCAGCTCAGCGTCAGCAGGCCCTCGGCGGCGAGGCGCCGGGTGATGTCCGTGACCACGGCCTGCACGGCCGGGTCGGTGGCGAACGACGTCGTCCAGTCCCCGGGCAGCAGCTCGGCGAGCAGCGCCCGCAGGCGGACCCGGAGCTGGTCCGCCTGCGGGCCGAGCTGGAGATCGACGCTCATTTGGCGCCGATGGAGGCTTCGACGCACATGCCCTTGGCGCACGACTTGGCCGGCACGAACACGCCCAGCTGGTCGGCGTCGAGGCCGATGCGCTTGTCCGGGCCGAAGACGTACTTGCCGTTGGCGCCCTCGAAGGTGCCCTGCGAGACGAGCGCCTTCTTGATGGCGTCCGGGTCGGTCGACTTCGCCTGCTGCGACGCCTGCACGACCAGCAGCGCCCAGTCGAACGACATGGCGCCGACGGCGTCGAGGGCGTTGAACGTGTCCTTGTTCTTCGCCTTGAGGTACAACTTGACGAACTCGGCGGCCATCCCGGACGGCTCGGCGCCCTCCGTGGACGACACGAAGGTCTTGGCGATCGGGCCCGCGGCCAGGGTGGCCTTCATGCCGGCCGGGATCAGCTCCGACACCGACGGGTCACCGATGCCCAGCACGCCCGACATCTGCGGGTTCCAGCCCAGCTTGCCCAGGCTGTTCATGGTCGCCACCAGCGGCGCGCCGTACGACCAGACGATGAGCGACTTGGCGCCGGAGTCCTTGAGCTTGGTCAGCTGCGCGGTCACGTCCGTCGCGGTACTGGGGAAGCTCTCCTTGACGATCTTCACGTTCGGGAACTTGCTCTTCGCGATCGACAGCGTCCGCTCCGACTGCGAGGTGCCGAACGCCGACGAGTCGTCGAGCATGGCGACGGTGTCACCGGCCGACGCGGCGTAGGACAGCAACGGCTCCACCGAGGTGTCGCCGGAGGTGCCGGCGCCGGTGCTGAACGCGTACTTGTACCGCTTCGAGTCGCCCACGTCGTTGAGCACCGCGCCGATGCCGCCGGCGGTCGCGCCGGGCACCTTCGCCGTGTTCAGGAAGTCCTGCACCGGCGGGAACGCCTCGGTGGTGAACCAGATCGCGCTCACCTTGTCCTGGACCAGCTCGCGGGTCGCCGCGACGGCGGCGGTCGGCTCGCCCTTGGTGTCCTTCTGCTTGATCTCGATCTTCGTGCCGGGGTACTTGGCGGCCACGTAGTCGGCGCCGGCCTGCAGGCCCACGAGTGCCACCTGGCCGCTGGGGGCGAGCGCGCCGGTCAGGGCGCCGACGAAGCCGATCGTGATCGTTGTTTCCCCGGTGGTACCGCTCGGGTCGGCGCTGTCGTCACCACAGGCGGCGAGCGCCAGGGTCAGCGAGCAGGCGGCGGCTAACAGCATTCTTCGATTCATGGAGGGGTGTCCCTTCTTTACGACAGGTAGGCGGCGTGCAGCACGTCGGGCAGTTCGGGGTCGGTGCCGCGCAGCCGGCGTTCGGCCCGGCCGTGGCGCAGGACGACGACGTCGGCGTCGAGCTGCTGCGCCACCTCGAGGCGCTGCTCGACCAGGAGGATCGCGAAGCCGGCGTCCCGCAGGTCGGCGAGGATGCCGACGGTGCGGTCGACGAGCTTCGGGGCGAGGCCGTTGGTCGGCTCGTCGAGCATGATCGCCTCGGGCGCGCCGGCGACGGCCCGGGCGATGGCGAGCATCTGCTGCTGGCCGCCGCTGAGCCCGCCGGCCTTGCGGTGCAGCAGCTCCCGCAGCTCGGGCAGCAGCTCGAGCGGGTCTTTCCTGGCGCGGTCCGCCGGGCTCGCACGGCCGGCCGCCACCTTGAGGTTCTCGGCGACGGTGAGGCTCTTGAAGACGTGGCGGTTCTCCAGCACGTGGCCGAGGCCGGCCCGGGCCCGCCGGCTGGCCGGGGTGCCGTCGAGCCGCCGGTCGCCGAGCCGGACGCCGCCCGTCGACGGCTCCAGGCCGCCGATGCCGCGCAGCGCGGAGGTCTTCCCGGCGCCGTTCGCGCCGAGCAGCGCCACGCACTGTCCGGGTTCGACGGTGAGGGACAGGTCGTCGACCGCGGTGACCCCGCGGTAGCGGACCTGCAGGTGCTCGACGGTCAGCGTCATCGGACCCCCATATAGGCGGCGCGGACACTGTCCACGTCGTGCAGCTCGGCGGGCGGGCCCTCCCACAGGACGGTGCCGAGGTCCAGCACCACCACCCGGTCGACCAGGCGGCCGATCATGTCGAGGTGGTGCTCGACCACGACGACCGCGACCCCGGCCGCGGCGACGTCGGCGACGACCCGCTCGAAGCCCTCGATCTCGCTGGCCGACAGCCCGGCGGCCGGCTCGTCGAGCAGCAGCACCCGCGGGCAGCCGCTGATCGCCGTGGCCGCCTCCAGGAACCGCAGCTGGCCGTGGCTCATGGCCCGGCTCTCCCGGGTCATCGCGGCCCGGTCGTGCGGGTCGAGCCCGCCGAGCTCGAGCAGCGTGCGGACCGCCTGGCGGCAGGCACTAAGGAGCTCGGGGTCGGCGTCGTGCCGGGTCGCGAGGGCGAGGTGCTCCTCGATGCTCATGCCGGGGAAGGTCTTCGGCGTCTGGAACGTGCGGGCGATGCCGCGCCGGGCGATCGCCTCCGGGCTCTGCCGGCCGAGCTCCTCGTTGTGGAGCGTTATGCTGCCGCTGGTCGGCGGGTAGTGGCCGGTGACGACGTTGAGCAGGGTCGTCTTGCCGGAGCCGTTGGGTCCGATGAGCCCGACGATCTCGCCGCTGTGGACGGTGAGCGAGACGCCGTTGAGGGCGTAGACGCCGCCGAAGCTGCGCTTGACGTCGTGGACCTCGAGTACCGGTTCGCCCGGTTTGCGGGGTGTCTGCTCGGGCGCCGGTGGTGCGTCGGTGATGGCCTGCAGCGCCTTCGGCGCCGGGGCCGCCGACCGGCTGAACAGGCCGCGCGGGCGCAGCCGCATGAGCACGATGAGCAGCAGGCCGTAGACGATCGTGTTGACGTGCGGGTACTCGTCGAGCTGGAGCGGGACGAGCACCAGGATCAGCGCGCCCGCGAGCGGCCCCAGGCGGGAGCCGCTGCCGCCCAGCACCACCATGACCAGGAACAGGATCGACAGGTTGGGCGAGAAGGCATCGGGGGAGATGTACGCCGAGAGGTAGGCGAACAGCCCGCCCCCGAGCGCGGCGAACGCCGACCCGGCGGCGAACGCGGCCACCTTCGTCAGGTAGCCGGAGACCCCGAGCGCGGAGGCGCCGATCGGCTCGTCGCGCACCGCGACGGTCGCCTGCCCGAGCCGGGACAGCCGGTACCGGCTGTGCAGCCAGAAGCAGAGGCCCGTCACGACCGCGATCGCCGCCGGTACCACCCACAGGGAGCCGACCGGCTCGCCCTTGAACCACAGCCTCGCGTCGATGCCGGAGATGCCGAACATGCCGCCGGTGACGCCGCGGAACTGGATGAGCATGTCGTTGACGACGAGCACCAGGCCGAGCGAGATCATGGCGAGGCCGATGACGCCGAGCCGGCCGGCCGGGAAGCCGGTGGCCGCGCCGGCGACCAGGCCGCTCACCGCGCCGAGCAGCAGCGCGAGCCAGAACGGCCACTCGTAGGTGCCCGCGAGGACCGCCGTGACGTAGGCGCCGAGCGCGAACGCGGCGCCCTGGCCGAGCGACAATGCACCGGCGAAGCCCGTGGTGATGTTCAGGCCGAGGGCGGCGACGGCGTAGACGCAGATCAGCTGGATGACGTAGCCGTTGTACGACTGCGGCCCCGAGGCGAGCAGCAGCCCCATGGTGATGGCGGTGAGGAGCAGCCCTTGCAGGCTCGGCGGCACCTTCGGCGCCCGCCGGGCGATCGTCTGGCCGATGTTCTGGGCCGCTGTCCTGATGGCGTTCATACGGCACGCACCGGGGCGGCGCCGAAGAAGCCGTGCGGGCGGACCAGGTACACGGCGAGCAGCAGCAGGAAGACGGCGACGTTGACGACCAGGCTGCCGACGTAGACGCCGGCGGCCTGGGTCGCCACCCCCACCACGAGCCCTCCGACGAGGGCCCCTCCGATGCTGCCCATGCCGCCCATGGCGGTCGCGACGAAGCCGTAGAACGTGTACGACAGGCCGAGCGACGGCGTGACCGGCTGGGTCGAGGCGACCAGCACTCCCGTCACGGCGGCGACCAGGGCCGACAGGGTCATCGCAAGCTGCGAGGCGCGGGCTCTGGAGATGCCGATCGCCTCGGCGCCGTCCAGGTCGTCGGCGATCGCGCGCAGCTCCAGCCCGACGCGCGTCCGCTGGTAGAACACGGCGAGCAGGCCGGCCACGACGAACAGCGCCGCTACTGCGGCCAGCTCGGCGGGTGCGACCCGCAGGCCGCCGACCAGGTCGAAGCGGTGGGCGCTGATGCCGTGTTTGAAGTTGCGGGCCTCGCCGCCGTACGGCACGGCGAGCACCTCGGCCAGCACGACACTGACGCCGAGTGTGGACAGCAGCCAGGACACGGACTGCCCGGACTGCACGAACGGCCTGATCGCGGCCCACTCGACGCTCAGCGCGACCGCGATGAGCACGACGAGCGCCGCCGGGTACGCGAGCCAGGCCGGCAGGCCGGCACCGACCGCGACCAGGATCGCCATCGGCATGAGCATGACCAACTGCCCGTGGGCGAAGTTGATCACACCGGTGGTGGAGAACAGGGTGGCGAACGCGACGGCGACGAGGCCGTAGATCGCCCCGTCGGCGAGGCCCGGCACAAGAACGGACTGCAGGAACTGATGCATGAGTGAAATCTCCCGGCGCTGGGGTGTGGCTTCCCGGGTGGTGTAAAAGATATATATGATTTGCAGGACGCGGTCAAGCGGGTAGGTTCCCTGCTCAAGACGGTTCAGTCGGTCGCCTGACCGACTGAGCGCGCACGCCTTCGGTCGGTCGCCCGACCGAAGGGAAGCGCTCGAACTGGGTCGGTCGCCCGACCGAGTGGGAGCGTTTGCCTTCGGTCGGGCGGTCGCCGACTGAGTGGAGCGCAGTCGTTACATCCGGTCGGTCGCCCGACCGAGCGGAGGGTTAGGTGTGGCTTTCAAGTTCGGTCAGTCGACCGACCGGATGGGAGCGCTTGCGTTAAGTCGGTCGACCGACCGAGGGAGAGCGTTGGTACTCGGTCGGCCGACTGACCGAGTGGCGGCGCTTGCTCCGATCGGTCGACCGGTCGGCCGGCCAGGAGTGTTTGGGTTTGGTCGGTCGACCGACTGAGCGGAAGCGTTTGCATGTGGTCGGTCGACCGACCGAGCGGCAGTGGTTACATCGGCCAGTCGACCGGCCGGCCAGGAGTGTTTGGGTTTGGTCGGTCGACCGACTGAGCGGAAGCGTTTT
>NZ_JBEXCY010000161.1:20235-26524 GCF_040605515.1 Dactylosporangium sp. NPDC005572
GCATGTGGTCGGTCGACCGACCCGGCAGTGGCTCTATCCGGTGGACCGGCCGGGTGGGAGCGGTTGCCGTCGGTCGACCGACCGAGCGCCAGCGCTTCCCGCGGTCGGTCGACTGACCGAGTGGGCGTGGTTGCTTCCGGTCGGTCGACTGACCGAGTGGGAGCAGTCGCATGTGGTCGGTCGACCGACCGAATGGCCGCGCTTGCAGCCGGTCGGTCGACCGACCGACCGAACGAATGAGCGAACGAACGAACGTGACACGTACGGAGGCCGGTCCGCCGTGGGCCGGGTGAGGAAGGTGGTTGCCGTGGCGGATTCCGACGTCCGTGCCGAGCCGGCCCTGGAGCGATCCGACGGAGTGCTCCTGAGCAAGGTGGTCGGCGCGACCCTCGTAGTGACGCTCAACCGGCCGCGCCGGGCCAACGCGCTCGACGACGAGCTCATGGACGCCCTCGCCGGGCTGTGGGAGCAGGCCGCCCACAGCAGAGCGCTGCGGGCCATCGTCCTCACCGGTGCCGGGAACGCCTTCTGTTCCGGGGCCGATGCCGGGATGCTCGCGAAACCCCGGACCAAGGAGGGCGACACCGCCGCCGACGAGCTGGACTTCCTGCCGGGGCCGCGGGTCGAGCTGCCCCTCATCGTCGCCGTCAACGGGGCCTGCGCCGGCGGCGGGCTGCACTTCGTCGCCGACGCTGACATCTGTATCGCCTCGACCAGCGCGCGGTTCGTCGATCCGCACGTCAGCGTCGGGCAGGTCTCCGCCCTCGAACCGCTCCAGCTGCGCCTGCGGATGCGGGCCGACGTCCTGCGCCGCATGGTGCTGCTCGGGCGGCACGAGGTGCTCGACGCCGACGCCGCCGAGCGGGCCGGGCTCGTCTCCGAGGTGGTCGCACCCGACGTGCTGCTCGGGAGGGCGATGCAATTGGCCGAAGCGGTCGGCGCCAACTCGCCGGAAGCGGTGCGGCTCAGCCGGCGGGTGCTGCGCACCTTCGAGGACCGCCTCATCGCCACCGACCTCGACCTCGGCTGGGAGCTGATCCGCCGGCACCGCGCCCACCCCGACGCCACCGAAGGACCCGCCGCCTTCCTCGCCAAGCGCGACCCCGAGTGGGTGTCCCGGTGAGGCCGCCGCAGCGCGTCCTCGACGGCTGGCGGGCCGCCGGCTTCCACACCGACGAGCGCATCGGGTACCTCCTGGAGCACCGCGCCGCCGCCTGGCCCGACCGCCCGGCCGTCATCACCGCCACCGGCGAGACCACGTTCCGGACCCTCGCCGCCCGGTCCGCCGCCGTCGCCCGGACCCTGCTCGACGCCGGCGTCGCGAAGGGCGACGCGGTGTGCTGGTCGCTGCCGACCGGGCCCGACGCCGTCGCCGTCGCCGCGGCGCTGTGGCGGATCGGCGCGCTCAGCTGCCCGATCGTGCCGCTGTACGGGCAGCGGGAGATCGCCGTCGTGCTCGGCCAGATGCGCCCGGCCGCCGTCATCGTCGACGGCACCGACCCGCGGCGCGACAACCCGGACGTGTTCGGTGAGGCCCTGCGCGACGTCGGGCACGAGCCGGCCGCCCGGCTGCTCACCGCCGGCACCGCCGCCGGCTGGCGGGACGCCTTCGGCGCCGGCACCGGCGCCGTCGGAGACGGCGTCCAGCCCGCACGGCCCGAGGAGGCGTGCCTGGTGCTGTTCACCAGCGGCACCGAGTCGGAGGCCAAGGGCGTCCTGCACTCGGTCGCGGGGCTGCAGCACGAGCTGCGCACGACGATCACCGAGTGGGGCCTGACGTTCCGCGACCGCATGGTCATGGCCTCGCCGATGACCCACATCACCGGGCTGCTCCAGGGGTTCATGATCCCGGCCCGGATCGGCGCCGCCGCCGTGCTCATGGAGCGCTGGGACGCCGAGGCCTGCGTCGACCTGGTCGACCGGACCGGCGCCACGTACATGGCGGGGGCGACGCCGTTCCTGCGCGAGCTGCTGGCCGCGTACGGCGGCCGGGACCGCTCGCCGCTGGTGCAGTACTGCTGCGGCGGGGCCGCCGTCCCGCCGGCTCTGGTGCGGGCCGCGCAGGACCTGGGCATCGCCGCGTACCGGATCTGGGGCATGACCGAGCTGCCCACCGCCACCACCGCCAACGAGCTCGACCCGCTCGACCACCGCGCCGAGACCGACGGCCGGCCCGCCCCCGGCGTCGAGGTGCGGGTGGTGGAGAACGACCAGGACGTCGCGCCGGGCGAAGTGGGGGAGCTGCTGCTGCGCGCCCCCGAGCAGATGCTCGGCTACGTGCGCGCCGAGCTGGACGCGCGGGCGTTCGCGCCGGGCGGCTGGCTGCGCACCGGCGACCTGGGGTCGCTCGCCGCCGACGGGCAGGTGCGCGTGCAGGGCCGCCTCAAGGACATCATCAACCGCGGTGGTGAGAAGTTCAGCACCCGGGAGATCGAGCAGGCCCTGGAGACGCACCCGGACATCGACGTCGCGGCGGTGGTGGCGGTACCCGGTGGACGGCTCGACGAGCGCATCGGCGCCGTCGTCGTCTCCCGCCGTACCGACTGGACCCTGGAGGAGCTGGGCCGCACGGTCACCGGCCAGGGCCTCGCCAAGCGCAAGCAGCCCGAGGTGTTCCGCGTGGTGCCGGCACTGCCGACGAACGCCACGGGCAAGATCAACAAGGCCGCCGTCGCGGCGCTGTTCCAGTGATGCGGCACAAGACCGTCGTCGTCACCGGCGCCGGGAAGGGGCTCGGCCGCGCGTACGCCCTGGCCTGCGCGGCAGCGGGCGCGAACGTGGTCGTCAACGACGTCGACGCCGATGCCGCCGCGGCGGTGGCCGAGGAGATCGGCGGCGTCGCCGAGCCGGGGTCGGTCGGGGACTGGTCCGTCGCGCAGCGGCTGGTGGCGACCGCGTGCCGGCGGTACGGGAGCATCGACGGGCTGGTGGCGAACGCCGGTGTCAACGAGCACCGCGCGCCCTGGGACGAGACCGAGGCCGGCCTGCGCCGCATCGCCGAGGTCAACGTCCTCGGCACGCAGTTCTGCGCCACCCACGCCATGCGGGCGATGCTGCGGCAGGGCACCGGCGGGTCGATCGTCACCGTCGTGTCCGGGGCGCGGTTCGGCATCCCCGGCATGAGCGCGTACGGCGCGTCGAAGGGGGCCGTGGCCGCGATGACCGCCGGCTGGGCCCTCGACGGCGCGCCGCACGGCATCCGGGTCAACGCCGTCTCGCCGCTCGCGCTCACCGACATGGCGGCGCTCGACGACCGGCCCGACCGGCCCTCGATGCGGCCGCCCGAGGAGGTGGCGCCGGTCGTGGTCGCCCTGCTCAGCGACGCCACGCTCGGGGTCAGCGGGCGGATCGTGCGGTACGACGGCGTGGAGCTGGGTGTGTACGGCCCGGCGGGCCTGGAGCGGCTCGGGACGGCCCGCGACGCGGGGACGATCGCCGCGCTGCTGCGGTGATCGCCTACGCTGCGGAGATGGCATCACCAGCGCGCCGCGCCGAGCTCGTCGACCAGCTCCGGGACCTGTTCCTGGCCAAGGGGTTCGCGGCGTTCAGCATCGGTGACCTGACCGACCACCTGCGCTGCTCCCGGACCACGCTCTACGCGGTCGCGCCGAGCAAGGAGCAGATCGTCCTGGCCGTGGTGCGCTCGTACTTCCGCGGCGCCGCCGAGCGCATCGAGGCCCGCGTCGCCGCCGCCGGCGGGCCGCACGAGCGCCTGGCGCTCTACCTCGACGCGGTCGCCGCCGAGCTCCAGCCGGTGTCGGCCGAGTTCTTCGCCGACCTGGCCGGCTTCGGCCCGGCCAACGACATCTACCAGGAGAACACCCGGTTCGCGGCGCGCCGGGTGCAGGGGCTCGTCGCCGAGGGCGTCGACGCGGGCGAGCTGCGCCCGGTCGACGCCCCGTTCGTCGGTGCCGCGGTCGCCCAGGTGATGGGCGCGATCCAGCGCGGCGAGATCCAGGCCGGCACGGGGCTGGACGCGGCCGAGGCCTACCGCCAGCTCGCCGACCTGATCCTCGGCAGCCTTACCGCGGCGCCATCCGCAGCGCGCCGTCCATCCGGATGACCTCGCCGTTGATGTAGTCGTGGCCGACGATGGCGAGGACCAGCTGCGCGTACTCGTCGGGGCGGGCCAGCCGCTTCGGGAACGGCACGCCGGCGGCCAGCCCGGCCCGGAACTCCTCGGAGACCGTGGCGAGCATGGGGGTGTCGACGATGCCGGGGGCGATGGTGTTGACCCGGATGCCGTACTGCGCGAGGTCGCGCGCCGCCGGCAGGTTCAGCCCGACCACGCCGCCCTTCGACGACGAGTAGGCGGCCTGGCCCACCTGGCCCTCGAACGCGGCGACCGACGCGGTGTTGATGATCACACCCCGCTGGCCGTCGCCGTCGGCCTCGGTCCTGGCGATCGCCTCGGCCGCGAGGGCGAGCACGTTGAACGTGCCGACGAGGTTGATCTGCACGATCTTCGCGTACAGCGCGAGGTCGTGCACGCCGGACTTGCCCAGGATGCGTGCCGACGGTCCGATCCCGGCGCAGTTGACCACGATCCGCAGCGGGGCGTCGCCGCCGGCCGCCGTGGCGACCGCCGCGCGCACCTGCTCGGGGTCGGTGACGTCCGCCGGGACGTAGGTCACGCCCGCGACCTCGGGCGCGGCCGCGATCGCGCCGGGCAGGTCCAGGCCGTAGACGGTCGCGCCGGCCTTGGCGAGCGCGGCGGCGGTGGCCCCGCCCAGTCCGGATCCCCCGCCGGTGACGATGGCCGCGGTGTTGCCGATGTGCATCAGACGTGCTTCCTCTCGACGAGCGCCGATGGGCGGCCCGCCGCCGCGCTGAGCGCCCGGCTGATGACCACCCGCTGGATCTGGTTCGTTCCCTCGAAGATCTGCATGACCTTCGCCTCGCGCATGTAGCGCTCCACCGGGAAGTCCCTGGTGTAACCGTAGCCGCCGAAGATCTGCACGGCGTCGGTGGTCACCCGCATTGCGTTGTCGGTCGCGACCAGCTTGGCGACCGCCGCCTCCTTGGCGTACGGCAGCCCCTCGTCCTTGAGCCGCGCCGCGTGCAGCAGCATCGCCCGGGCCGACTGCACGGCAGCCTCCATGTCGGCGAGCATGAAGGCCACGCCCTGGTGCTCGGCGATCGGCTTGCCGAACGTCTCCCGCTCCCGCGCGTACTCGGCGGCCCGGTCGAGCGCGCCCTGCGCGAGCCCGGTCGCCACGGCGGCGATGCCGAGCCGGCCGGCGTCGAGCCCGCTCAGCGCGATCCGCAGCCCCTCACCCTCCGCGCCGAGCCGCCGGCACTCCGGGATGCGCGCGCCGTCGAACCGCACGGTCGCGGTGGCCGACCCCATGAGGCCCATCTTGCGCTCGGGCGGGTCGACGACCAGCCCCGGCGTGTCCGCGGGGACCAGGAAGCAGGAGATGCCCTTGCGGTCGGCCGAGGTGCGGGCCATCACCTGGTAGAAGTCGGCGTACCCGCCGTGCGTGGTCCACGCCTTCGCGCCCGTGAGCACGTAGTCGCCGCCGTCGCGCACGGCCCGCGTGGTCATCGCGGCCGGGTCGGAGCCGGCCTGCGGCTCGCTCAGGCAGTACGCGCCGAGCAGGTCCCCGCCGAGCATCGCCGGCAGCCACTCGCGACGCTGCTCGTCGGTGCCGAACCGGGCGAGCCCGAAGCACGACAGCACGTGGACGCTCACCCCGACCCCGACGCTGGCCCACACCGACCCGAGCTCTTCGAGGACCTGGAGATAGGTTTCGTACCCCAGGCCGCCCCCGCCGTGCTCTTCTGGATACGGCAGGCTGAGCAGCCCGGCGGCGCCGAGCGTGCGGAAGACGTCGCGCGGGAACGCGCCCTCGGCCTCGGCCTGGTCGACGCGCGGCTCGAGCTCCTTGACGGCGATCTCCCGGACGAGCTTGACGAGCTCGACCCCATCGGCCGTGGGCAGCAGACGTGAAGCGGGCATGGCCAAACCCCCGACGTGCGTACTGGACTGAGTACTAAAGTATCAGTTCCAGTACTGCCTCGTCAGCACCCACGTGACCTACTTGAAGGCGAACAGCGGGGGGAAGACCAGGACGACCAGCCAGGCCCAGGCCGCGTACACCGGGAGGTAGGTGGTCTGCCAGCGCTCCAGGGCGGCGAACGGGCGGTGGCGGCGCAGGAAGCCCAGCAGCAGGTGGGCCGACCAGGCCAGGTTGGCCAGCAGGATCACGTTCTCGCCCAGCGCGGCCGCCTTGTTCGGGGTCGTGCCGTACTCGCTGATGCGGCCGGTGATCTCCAGCAGGACCAG
>NZ_JBEXCY010000162.1:0-26489 GCF_040605515.1 Dactylosporangium sp. NPDC005572
GCGACATCATGTGGGCAAACACCGACAACCAACTCCACCAAACGGGCAACACCCAACCAGCCCTGTTCGCGTTCCAAGTCGCCCTCGGCAAACTCCTGGCCCATCACGGCATCCGGCCGACCGCCTACATCGGACACTCCATCGGCGAAATCGCAGCCGCCCACCTCACCGGCATTCTTTCCCTCCAAGACGCCGCAACCCTCGTCACCGCCCGCGCCACCCTCATGCAAAGCCTCCCACCCGGCGGCGCCATGGCCGTCGTCACCGCCACCGAAGCTCAGATCACGCCACTACTCACACCCGGCGTCGCCATCGCCGCCATCAACACCCCCACCTCTCTGGTCCTCTCCGGCGACGCCAAAGAACTCAACACCATCACCGGCAACGCCAAAACCCTCAAAGTCAGCCACGCATTCCACTCACCACTCATGGACCCCATCCTCGACCAATTCCACGCCATCGCCGCGACCCTCACCTACCACCAACCACACACACCCCTCACCACCAACGGCGACCCCACCACACCCGAATACTGGACCCGACACCTCCGAGGCACCGTCCGCCACCACGACAACCTCCAACAACACACCGGCGCCGTCCTCCTCGAACTCGGACCCGACACCACCCTCACCACCCTCGCCGCCCAACACACCGCAATCCCCACCCAACGACCCAACACCACAAACGCCTACCCCACCGCCATCGCCCGCCTCCACCAACACAACATCCCCATCAACTGGGACAACCTGCTCCCACCCGGCCGCATCGTCTCGCTGCCGACCTACCCGTTCCAGCACGAGCAGTACTGGGTGCACCCGGCACCGTCGCCCACCGGCCTGGCCGACACCGGCCACCCGATCCTCACCGGCCGCACCGACCTGCCCGACGGCGGCGCCCTCTACACCGGCCACCTCGGCCCGCAACGCCAGCCGTGGCTCGCCGACCACACCGTCACCGACACCGTCGTCGTCCCCGGCATGGCGCTGCTCGAACTCGCCCAGTTCGCCGCCGGCGACCGTGGCATCGCCGAGCTGACCATCCAGGCGCCGCTCGTCCTCACCGGCCGCTCGCCCGCCGAGGTCCAGGTCCGCGACGACGGGCAGGGCACACTGACCGTCCACGCCCGCACCGACGGCGCCGACTGGATCCGCCACGCCGACGCCACCCTCGGCCCGGTGCCGCCCCTGGAGCCGTTCGCCGGAGCGTGGCCGCCGCCCGGCGCCGAGCCGCTCGACGTCGACGAGCTCTACCGGCACCTGGAACGGCTCGGCCTCGGCTACGGCCCCGCCCTGCGCAACGTCACCGCCGCCTGGGAGCAGGGCCCCGAGCTGTACGCCGAACTGCGCCACCCCGCACCCGGCGGCCACCTGGCCCACCCGGCCCTGCTCGACGCGGCCCTGCACGCCCTGGCCCGCACCAGCACCGAGCCCGCCCTGCCGTTCGCGTTCACCGCGGCGACCATCGCCCCGACGACCGCCGAGACCGTCCGTGCGCGCCTGACCGCCGGGCCCGGCACGGCCGCCGTCCGGCTCTACGGGCCGGGCGGGGAGCCGATCGCCGCCACGACGGTCGCGTCCCGCCCGATCGAGCTGAACGTCCGGCCGCTGTACGAGGTCGCCTGGGCCCCGGTGCCCGCCGCCGACCGGGTTGCGGCGCCGGCCGACGCGATCGTCGAGCGGCTGCCCACGGGCGACCTGCTCGACGTCACGACGCGGGCCCTGGAGCTCCTCCAGCGCGTCCTGGCCACCGACCGGCACCTGATCCTGATCACCACCGGCGCAGTCACCACCGGCACCGGCGGCGAACCCGTGCCCGACCTTCCCGCCGCCGCCGTCTGGGGCCTGGTCCGCACCGCCCAGGCCGAGCACCCCGGCCGCATCACGATCATCGACGACGACGGCACGCTCACCGACCCCGGCATCGGCGCGCCGCAGCAGGCCGTCCGCGGCGGTACCGTCCACATGGCGCGCCTCGCCCCCGCGGCCGAGCGCCCCGGCGCCGAACCCCTCGCCGTCGACCCGGCCGGGACCGTGCTCATCACCGGCGGTACCGGCGCCCTCGCCCGGCTCACGGCCGCCCATCTCGCCGCCGGGCACGGCGCCCGGCACATCCTGCTGGCCAGCCGCACCGGCCCCGGGCACCCCGACGCGCCCGCCATCACCGCGGAGCTTGCGGAACTCGGGGCCGAGGCCACCGTCGCCGCCTGCGACACCAGCGACCCCGAGCAGCTCGCCCGCCTCCTGGCCGCCGCGACCCCGCCGGTCGCGACCGTCATCCACACCGCCGGCACGCTCGACGACGCCACCGTCACCGCCCTCGACGCCGGGCGGCTGCACGCGGTACTGCGCAACAAGGCCGCCACCGCCGACCACCTGCACCGGCTGCTCCCACCCACCGCCACCCTGATCCTGTACAGCAGCGCCGCCGCCACCCTCGGCAACCCCGGCCAGGCCAACTACGCCGCCGCCAACGCCTACCTCGACGCCCTCGCCCGCCACCGACCCCGCACCCTGTCCATCGCCTGGGGCCTGTGGCAGACCGCGTCCGGCCACACCGGACACCTGAGCGACCGCGACGAGCGGCGCCTCGCCCGCACCGGCGCCCAGCCCATGCCGACCGGCGACGCCCTCGCCCTCCTCGACCGGGCCCTCGCCGCCGGCCACCCCAACCCGGTCGCCGCCCACCTCAACCTCGCCGTCCTGCGGGCCAACCGGCACCCGCTCACCGCCCCCGCCGCCGGACCGGCCCGGACGGCGGCCACCGCGGACCTCGGGCGGCAGCTCGCCGGGCTCGACGAGGGCGAGCAGCTCGGCCTGCTGCTGCGCACCGTACGGGCGCACGCCGCCGAAGTGCTGGGCCACAGCGGGCCCGGCGCCGTCGAACCGGACCTGCCGTTCAAGGACCTCGGCTTCGACTCGCTCACCGCCGTCGAGCTGCGCAACCGCCTGTCCCAGGCCACCGGCCGCCCGCTGCCGGCCACGGTCGTGTTCGACCATCCCAGCCCCGCGGCGCTCACGGCGTACCTGCACGGCGTCGTCGCGCCCCGCACCTCCGAGGCCGAGCGGGTGCTGGACGAGCTCGCGCGGATCGAGGCCGCGCTGGACCGCATCACACCCGGGGACGCCCGGCACGGCGCCGTCGCCGCCCGGCTGCAGGCACTCGCCCGGCGGATGGGCCCCGGCACGCCCGCCGGCGACGGCGGGCTCGACGCGGCCAGCGACGACGAACTGTTCGACGCACTCGACCACGAGATCGGCATCTCCTGAACAGCGAAAGGCTCGCGATGAACGAGGACAAGCTGCGCGACTACCTCCGGCGCGCGACGGCGGAGCTGCGCCAGGCCAACCGGCGCGTGCAGGAGCTCCAGGAGCGCGCCGGGGAGCCGATCGCGGTGGTCGGGATGGCCGTGCGGTTCCCGGGCGGGGTGTCGACGCCGGACGACCTGTGGCGCCTCGTGCTCGACGAGCGCGACGTGATCGGTGAGCTGCCGGCCAACCGCGGCGGGGCGTGGGCGGGCCTGCACAACCCCGACCCGGACGCGTCCGGCAAGACGTACGCGCCGTGGGGCGGCTTCCTGCACGACGCCGGCGACTTCGACGCCGAGTTCTTCGGCATCAGCCCCCGCGAGGCGGCGGCGATGGACCCGCAGCAGCGGCAGCTGCTCGAAACCGCCTGGGAGGCCCTGGAGTCGGCCCGGATCGTCCCGGCGACGCTGCGCGGCACCGCGACCGGCGTGTTCATCGGCCTGATGTACGGCGACTACGCCACCCGCCTGCTGCCCCGGCCGCCACGCGAGCTGGAGGGCCTGCTCGCGGCCGGCGGCGCCGGTGCCGTCGCGTCCGGCCGCATCGCGTACACCCTCGGCCTGGAGGGCCCCGCCGTCACCGTCGACACCGCCTGCTCCTCGTCGCTGGTGACGACCCACCTCGCCGCCAACGCCCTGCGCAGCGGCGAGTGCGACCTCGCCCTCGCCGGCGGCACCACCATCATGGCCACCCCCGGCATGCACATCGAGTTCTCCCGGCAGCGCGGCCTGGCCCCCGACGGGCGCTGCAAACCGTTCGCGAAGGCCGCCGACGGCACCGGCTGGGCCGAGGGCACCGCCGTGCTCGTCCTGGAGACCCTGAGCCGCGCCCAGGCCAACAACCACCCGATCCACGCCGTCATCCGGGCCACGGCCACGAACCAGGACGGGGCCAGCAACGGCCTCACCGCCCCCAACGGCCCGGCGCAGGAGCGGCTCATCGAGCAGGCCCTCGCCAGCGCCCGCCTCACCCCCGGCGACGTCGACGTGGTCGAGGCGCACGGCACCGGCACGACCCTCGGCGACCCGATCGAGGCGCAGGCGATCCTCAACACCTACGGCCGGCACCGCCCCGCCGACCGCCCCGTCCACCTCGGGTCGATCAAGTCGAACATCGGCCACGCCCAGGCCGCCGCCAGCGCCGCCGGCCTGGTCAAGATGGTCATGGCGATGCGCCACGGCGTGCTGCCCCGCACGCTGCACGTCGACGAGCCGACGCCGCACGTCGACTGGACCGGCGGCCACGTGCGGCTGCTCACCGAGGCGCTGCCCTGGCCCGACGCCGGCCGCCCGCGCCGCGCCGCCGTCTCCTCGTTCGGCATCTCCGGTACCAACGCCCACGCCATCCTCGAGCAGGCCCCGGCCCGGCCGGAGCCGGAGCCGGTCGCCGACGCCGCCGTGGCCTGGGTCCTGTCGGGTCGTACCGCGGCCGCGGTCCGCGACCAGGCGGCGCGGCTGCTGGAGCACGTGCGGGCCGATCCCGGGACCCGCCCGGCCGACGTGGCCCTGTCCCTGGCCACGACCCGCACCCACTTCGCCCACCGGGCCGCCGTCGTCGGCGGGAGCCGCGCCGAACTGCTCGACGGGCTGGCGGCGCTCGCCGCGGAGCGCCCGGCCCCGAACGTCGTCGCGGGCCGGGCCACGACCGGCCGGACGGTGTTCGTGTACCCCGGCCAGGGCTCGCAGTGGGAGGGCATGGCCCGCGAGCTCCTCGAAACCTCCAAACCGTTCGCCGACGCGCTGGCCGAGGCCGCCGCCGCCCTCGACCCGCACCTGGACTTCTCCGTGCTCGACGTCCTGCGCGGCGAACCCGGCGCACCGGGCATCGACCGCCTCGACGTCGTGCAGCCCTGCCTCTTCGCCGTCGTCGTCGCGTTGACCGCCCTCTGGAGACACCACGGCGTCCGGCCAGACGCCGTCGTCGGCCACTCCCAGGGTGAGGTCGCCGCCGCATACGCCGCCGGCGCGCTCACCCTCGCCGACGCCGCGGCCCTGACCGTCAAGCGCTTCCGGGCCCTGCAGCACCTCGTCGGCCACGGCTCGCTGCTGCACCTCGCCGTGCCCGCCGCCGAGGCCGAGACCCTCCTCGCCCCGTACGGCGGCCGCCTGACGATCGCCGCCGTCAACGGCCCCGCCTCCACCATCGTCGCCGGCGACCGCGACGCCCTCGACGACCTGCACGCCGCCTGCGAGGCCCGCGAGCTGCGGGCCCGCCACGTTCCCGCCACCGTCGCATCGCACAGCCCCCAGGTCGAACGCATCCGCGACCAGGTCCTCGCCGACCTCGCCGACATCCGGCCGCAGCCGGCCGGGATCCCGTTCTACTCGACGGTCCACGCCGAACCGATCGACACGACGGCGCTGACGGCCGAGTACTGGTACCAGAACCTCCGGCAACCGGTCCGTTTCCACGACACCGTCGCCGCGCTCGCCGAGGACGGCTACGACCGCTTCATCGAGATGAGCCCCCACCCGGTGCTCACCGCCGCCGCCCAGGACACCCTCGACACCCGCGACGCCCGCGGCACCGCCGTCGGCACCCTCCGCCGCGACGACGGCGGCCTCGACCGCTTCCTCACGTCGGTGGCCCAGGCCCACACCGGCGGCGCCGCGCCGGACTGGGCGAGCCTGCTGCCCGCGGGGGCCGTCACGGTCGGCCTGCCCACGTACGCGTTCCAGCGCCACACCTACTGGGCCAACCCGCTGCGCTCCGGCGACGTCACGTCGGCCGGGCTCGCCGACGCCGGCCACCCGATGCTCGCCGCGCACACCTCGCTGCCCGACGGCGGCCACCTGTTCACCGGCCGGCTCGACCCCGGCGCCGACGCGTGGCTGTCCGCCCACACGCTCGACGGCGCCGCCGTCCTGCCGGCGTCGGTCCTGCTCGACCTGGCCCTGCACGCCGGGCGCCGCCTCGGGCTGCCGCACCTGGCCGAGCTGACCCTGCAGGCCCCGCTGCTGCTCGGCCCGGGCACCGACCGAAGGCTGCATGTCCACACCGGCCCCGCGGCCGGTGGGCGGCGGACCGTCAGCGTGCTCTCCGCGGCCGGCGACGAGCCGTGGGTCACGCACGCCGAGGGCCTCCTCACCGCCGACGGGCCCGCACTGCCCCCGCCCGCGCCGTGGCCCACGGACGCGGTGCCGGGCGGCGCCGACGAGCTGTACGACCGGATGGCCGACGCCGGCATCGGCTACGGGCCGCCGCTGCGGGCCGTGACGGAGGTGCGCCGGGACCCGGCGGGGGTCGACGCAGGGATTCACGCCGAGGTCCAGCTGCCGGTCGGACTGCGGCCGGACGGGTACGCCCTGCACCCGGTCCTGCTCGACGCGGCCCTGCACCCGATCGCCCTCACGGGCCGCCGCGACCCGGCCGGCCGGGTGTCGATGCCGTTCGCGTTCAGCGCCGTCACCGTCGCCACGTCCGCGCCGCTGGACGCCGTGCGGGTCCGGCTCGCCGCCGACCCGGCCGACCCGGACCGCATCGGGCTGCGCTGGAGCGACCTCGACGGCAATCCGGTCGCGGCCGCCACGATCGCGCTGCGGACCGTCGATCCGGCGCAGGTGGTCGGCCGGCGCTCCGGGCGCCCGCTGCACGCCGTCGACTGGGTTCCCGCGCCGGCCGAGGGTGCCCCGGTCGACCCGGCCGAGATCCTTGCCCGGCCGGCCCTCGACGCGTTGCCGACGGACGCCGAGCGGTTGGTGGTCGCCCTGTCCGGCGGCGACGCCGCGGTGCCTGCGGCCGCGCGCGAGCTGGCCGGGTACACCGAGGCGCTCATCACCCGCGCGCTGGCCGCCGGGGCGCGGCTGCTGCTGGTCACGCAGGGCGCGCTCGACGGCACCGACCTGCCCGCCGCCGCGGCCTGGGGCGTCGCCCGCGCCGCGCAGGCCGCGCACCCGGGCCGCGTCGCGATCGTCGACCACGACGGGCTCCCCGAGTCCCGGGCCGCGCTCACCGACGGCGGCGAGCCGCAGCGCCGCATCCGCGCCGGCGCCGTGCAGGTGCCACGCCTGATCCGGGTCCCGGCCACGGACGCCCCGCCCGCGGCCGGGACGGTGCTCGTCGTCGGCGGGGACGACCCCCTCACCCGGGCCCACGCCGCGCGGCTCGGCGACCGGGCCGTCGTGGCCGCCGACGCAGCCGACGCAGCCGACGCAGCCGGGCACGCCGACGGGCCGATCGCGGCGGTGGTGTACACCGGCCGCGACCTCGACGGCGCCTGGCGCACCTACGAGGCGACCCGCGCCCTCGATCCGGCCGTCCTCGTCGTCCACGGCGACCTCGACAGCGCCGTCGGCGGCCCGGACGCGACGGCCGACGGCGCGTTCCTCGACGCGCTCGCCCACCGACCCGGGGTCCGCTGCCTCGTCATCGCCGGCCCCGACCGGGACACCAAAGGCGGCGCCACCTCCGACCGCACCACTAAAGGCAGCGCCGCAGACGACCGCACCACCGAAGGCGGCGCCACAGACGGCCGCACAAACGAAAGCGGCGCCGCAGACGACCGCGACAACGAGAACAGCGCCGGCGAGGCGGCCGAGCGGCTCGGCGCCCTGCTCGCCGGGGACCGGCCGGTGCTCGTCACCGCCCGCATCGCCCTCGCCGACGTCCGCGCGAACCTCGACACGCTCCCCGACGCGTACCGCGGCCTGGTCCAGACCCCCGACCGCCGCGGCGGCCCCAGCGGCGCCCTGCTGCGCCGCCTCGCGACGCTCGACGAGCCCGAACAGCGGCGGGTGGTGCTGGAGCTCGTCACCAGCCACGCCCAGGCCGTCCTCAACCTCGACACCGGCTCGGCGCTCGACCCCGCCCGACCCTTCAAGGACCTCGGCTTCGACTCCCTCACCGCGGTCGAGCTGCGCAACCGGCTCGGCGCCGCGGCCGGGGTACGCCTCGCCGCGACCGTCGTGTTCGACCATCCGACGCCGGGCGCCATGGCGGAGCACCTGCGGGCCGTGCTGCTCGGCGCCGACCGGCCGGCAACGACACCGGCGAGCGCCGCCCGGTCCGACGAGCCCATCGCGATCGTCGGCATGGCCTGCCGGTACCCCGGCGACGTCAACGACCCCGAGGACCTCTGGCGGCTCGTCGCCGGCGGCGTCGACGCGATCGGCGACTTCCCGACCGACCGGGGCTGGAACGTCGACGCCATCTACTCCGACGAGCCCGGCACCAAGGGCCGCACGTACGTGCGCTCGGGCGGCTTCCTGCGCGACGCCGCCGGGTTCGACGCCGGGTTCTTCGGCATCAGCCCCCGCGAGGCCCTCTCCGCCGACCCGCAGCAGCGGCACCTGCTCGAGGTCGCCTGGGAGACCCTTGAGCACGCCGGCATCCCGCCCGCGACCCTGCGCGGCTCGCGGACCGGTGTCTTCGCCGGCATGGTGACCCAGCAGTACGGCGGTGGCGGCGAGACCCCGGAGGCGATGCAGGGCTATCTGCTGACCGGCGGCGCGGCGAGCGTCGCCTCGGGCCGCATCTCCTACACCCTCGGGCTGGAGGGCCCGGCCATGACCATCGACACGGCCTGCTCGTCGTCGCTCGTCGCGCTGCACCTGGCCGCGCAGGCGCTGCGCAACGGCGAGTGCGACCTGGCCCTCGCCGGCGGGGCCACGATCCTGGCCACACCGGTGTTCTACACCGAGTTCAGCCACCAGCGGGGCCTGGCCCCGGACGGGCGGTGCAAGTCGTTCGCGGCCGCCGCCGACGGCACCTCGCTCTCCGACGGCGCCGGCATGCTGCTGCTGGAGCGGCTCTCCGACGCGCGCGCCAACGGCCGGCGGATCCTCGCCGTCGTGCGCGGCTCAGCCGTGAACCAGGACGGCGCCAGCAACGGCCTGACCGCGCCGAACGGCCCGGCGCAGGAGCGGCTGATCCACGCGGCGCTGAGCAACGCCGGGCTCGGCCCCGACGACGTCGACGCCGTCGAGGCGCACGGCACCGGGACCACGCTCGGCGACCCGATCGAGGCCCATGCGCTGCTGGCGACCTACGGCCGGGGGCGGACCGCCGAACGCCCGCTGTGGCTGGGGTCGATCAAGTCGAACATCGGGCACAGCTCGGCCGCGGCCGGGGTGGCCGGGATCGTGAAGATGGTGCAGGCGATGCGGTACGGCACGCTGCCCCCCACCCTGCACGTCGACGCCCCGTCGCCGCACATCGACTGGGACGCGGGCGCGGTCCGGCTCGTCACCGAGGCGATGCCCTGGCCCGACGCCGGCCGCCCGCGCCGCGCCGCCGTCTCCTCGTTCGGCATCTCCGGCACCAACGTCCACGTGATCCTCGAGGAGTCCCCGGCCCCGACCGGCCCGACCGGCCCGGCCGGCGGATCGCCCGACGGCACCCACGCCTGGCTGCTGTCCGCGCGCTCGGAGGCGGCGCTGCGGGCCCAGGCCCGGCGGCTGCAGGACGTCGCCGCGGGCGGGGCCGACGCCGGTGCGGTCGCGCACGCCCTCGCCCACCGGCGCACCCACTTCCCGCACCGGGCCGCGATCGTGGCCGCGACGGCCGAGGAGCGACTCGCGGCCCTCGCGAACCTGGCCGGGGACGAGGCCGGCGCCGGGATCGTCCTCGGCTCGCCGCGGCCGGGCGGCAAGACCGTGTTCGTGTACCCCGGCCAGGGCTCGCAGTGGGAGGGCATGGCCCGCGAGCTCCTCGAAACGTCGGCGCCGTTCGCGGCCGCCCTCGCCGAGGCGGCCGCCGTGCTCGACCCGCACCTGGACTTCGCGATCCTCGACGTCCTGCGCGGCGAGCCGGGCGCGCCGAGCATCGACCACCTCGACGTCGTCCAGCCGTGCCTGTTCGCCGTCGTCGTCGCGCTCACGGAACTGTGGAAGCACCACGGCATCCGCCCCGACGCCGTCGTCGGCCACTCCCAGGGCGAGGTCGCCGCCGCGTACGCCGCCGGGGCCCTGAGCCTGCCGGACGCCGCCCAGCTGACGATCCGCCGGTTCCGGGCGCTGCGGCGCCTCGTCGGGCAGGGCGCGCTGCTCTTCCTGCCCGTGCCCGCCGCCGAGGCCGAGACCCGCATCGAGCCCTGGCACCCGCGGCTCACGGTCGCCGCCGTCAACGGGCCGAACGCCACCGTCGTCGCGGGCGACCTCGACGCCCTCGCGGAGCTGCACGCCGCGTGCGAGGAGGACGGCATCCGGGCCCGCCCGGTCCCGGCCACCGTCGCCTCGCACAGCCCCCAGGTCGAACAGATCCGCGACCAGGTCCTCACCGACCTCGCCGACATCCGGCCCCGCCCGGGCGCGGTCCCGTTCTACTCGACCGTCCACGCCGAGCCGATCGACACGACGGCGCTGACCGCGCAGTACTGGTATCAGAACCTCCGGCAACCGGTCCGCTTCCAGGACACCGTCGCCGCCCTCGAACGCGCCGGCCACACGCTCTTCATCGAGATCAGCCCGCACCCGGTGCTCACCACCGCCACCCTCGACACCCTCGACACCCGCGGCACCGCCATCGGCACCCTCCGCCGCGACGACGGCGGGCGGGCCCGGCTGCTCACCTCCCTCGCCGAGGCGCACGTCAACGGCGCGCCGGTCGACTGGGCGCAGCTGCTGCCGGCCGACCCCGCGCCGGTGGACCTGCCCACCTACCCGTTCGAGCACGAGGACTACTGGGTCCTGCCGGCACCGGTCGCCGACGTGTCCGGGGCGGGCCTCGGCGCCGCCGAGCATCCCCTGCTGGCCACGATGACCCGCCGGCCCGACGACGGCCTGCTGTTCACCGGGCGGCTCTCCATCGGCTCGTACCCCTGGATCGCCGACCACGCCGTCGGCACCACGGTGCTGCTGCCCGGCACCGCGTACCTCGAGCTCGCCCAGCACGCCGCGGCCCGCACCACCCACCCGTACGTCGCCGAACTGACGATCCAGGCCCCGCTCGTCCTCGAACCCGACCGGGCCGCCGACCTCCACGTCGCCGTCGGCGCGCCGGACCCGGACACCGGCGAACGCACCCTGACCGTCCACAGCCGGCCGTCGGGCGCCGGGGAGGCGGCGTGGACCGCGCACGCCGAGGCCCGGCTGGCCGCCGAACCGCCACCCCCGGCCGACCCGCTGCCGGCGTGGCCGGTCGCGCACGCCGCCGCGCTGCCCGTCGAGGCGCTGTACGACCGGTTCCTCGCGGCCGGGATCGCCTACGGGCCGGCGTTCCAGGCCGTCACCGCGATGTGGCAGGCCGGACCGGACGTGTACGCGGAGGTGACGCTGCCGGACGGCGCCGACCCCGCCGGGTTCGCCGTGCACCCGGCGCTCATCGACGCGTCCCTGCACACCCTCGCCGCGTCGTGGGGCCTGTTCGACGACCCGGCCGGCGCGCCCGCGGCCGAGGTCCACCTGCCGTTCGCGTTCACCGGCACCACGATCCGCCCGACGGCCGAGCGCACGCTGCGGGTCCGCCTCACCGTCGACCCCGACCGCCCGCGCACCGCCACCCTGCACGTCGCCGAGCCCGGCGGGGCGACGGTCGTGGCCACCACCGTCACGCTGCGCCCGGTCGACCCGGCCCAGCTCGCCGCGCCCGCCCGCCTGCCGCTGCACGAGGTCGGCTGGGTGCGCACGGCCGCGGCGCCCGCGCCGCACGGCTGGGCGACCTACGGCACCGGCGTCCCGGCTCTCGCCGGCGCCCGGCACTACGCCACGCTCGACGAGCTGACCGAGGACCCACCGGCGCACCTGGCGGTTGCGGTACCGCTGCCGCCGGAGGGCACCGACGAACTGGCCGCTACCCACGCGGCCGCGGCGGGCATGCTGCGGCTGCTGCAGTGCGTGCTGCCCGGCGGGCGCACCCACCTCACCGTGCTCACCGAGCGGGCGGTCGCCACGCGCCCCGACGAGGACGTGCCCAACCTGCCCGGCGCCGCGGTGTGGGGCCTGATCCGCGCGGCCCAGACCGAGCACCCCGACCGCATCGCGATCGTCGACCACGACGGCTCGCTGACCGACGTTCCGGCCGACGTGCCGGCCGGCGAGCCGCAGCTGGCTGTGCGGGCCGGCGTCGCCCGCGCGCCCCGGCTGGCCCGCCTCGCCGACCCGCGGCCGGGCCCGGCGCCGCTCGACCCGGCCGGGACCGTCGTCGTCACCGGCGGTACCGGCACGCTGGGCCGGCTCGCCGCCGAGCACCTCGCGGCCCGTCACGGCGTGCGGCACCTCGTCCTGGCCAGCCGCACCGGACCCGGGCACCCCGACGCGGACGGCATCGTGGCCGCCCTGGCCGGACTGGGCGCGCAGGCCCGCGTGGTCGCGTGCGACGCCGGCCGGGCCGGCGACGTCGACCGGCTCCTGGCCGGGGTGACGCCGCCGGTCACCGCGATCGTGCACGCGGCCGGCATCCTCGACGACGCCACCGTGGCCAACCTGGACGAGGCGCGGCTGCACTCCGTCCTGGCCGCCAAGGCCGACAGCGCCTGGCACCTGCACCGGGCCGTCGACGGCACGGACATCACGCTGATCCTGTACGGCAGCGCCGCCGGCATCCTCGGCAGCGCCGGGCAGGCCAACTACGCCGCGGCCAACACGTTCCTCGACGCGCTCGCGCAGCGCCGCCCCGGGACCCGCACCCTGGCCTGGGGCATGTGGGCCACCACCACCGCGCTCACCGCGGGCCTGTCCGAGCAGGACCAGCGGCGCCTGCTGCGCGGCGGCAACGCCCCGATGGCCGTCGACGACGCCCTCGACCTGCTCGACCGGGCGCTGTCGGGTGAGCGGCGGCAGGTCGTCACCGCCCGCTTCGACCTGGCCGCGCTCCGCCGGCAGGCCGCCGTGACCGACGTGCCGGCCCTGTTCCGGGCCCTCGTGCCGCCGGCGCCGGCCCGCCCGGCCGCGGCCGTGGCGAGCCTGCCCGAGCAGCTGGCCCGGCTCGGCCCCGACGAGCAGCAGGAACTGGTCCTGCGCCTGGTCCGCACGCACGCCGCCGCGGTGCTCGGCCACGCCGAGCCGGACGGGGTCAAGCCCGAGCTGCCGTTCAAGGAGCTCGGCTTCGACTCGCTCACCGCGGTCGAGCTGCGCAACCGGATGATCCGCGCGGTCGGGCAGCAGCTGCCGGCCACGCTGATCTTCGACCACCCGAACCCGGCGGCGCTCGCGACGTACCTGCGTGAACGCCTCGCCCCGCCGCCCGTGTCCCCGGTCGCCGCCGTCCTGGACCGGCTGGCCGAGCTGGAGGCCGCGCTGCGAGCGCTCGACCCCGCCGCCGACGGCCGCGAGCAACTGGAGCCCCGGCTGCGCGCGCTCGCCGCCGCCTGGGACCGGCCGGACCCGACGGCCGGGGACGCCGGCGTCCGGATCGGCGCCGCGTCCGCCGACGAGATCTTCGACTTCATCGACAACCAGCTCGGCCGGTCGTCGGCATGACCGCGCGGGCAGACAGTGCGGGAGGGCACCGGTGACCGGAACCGAGGAAAAGCTCGTCGAGTACCTCAAGTGGACCACGACGCAGCTGCACCAGGCCCAGCAGCGCCTCCAGGAGACCCAGGACGCGGCCCGCGAGCCGATCGCGGTCATCGGCATGGCCTGCCGGTTCCCGGGCGGCGTGCGCAGCCCCGACGACCTGTGGCGGCTCGTGATCGACGAGGCCGACGCCGTGTCGGCGTTCCCCGCCGACCGGGGCTGGGACGCCGACGCGCTCTACGACCCGGACCCGCAGCGCTGGGGCCACGCCTACGCCCGCGAGGGCGGGTTCCTCTACGACGCCGCCGACTTCGACGCCGAGTTCTTCGGCATCAGCCCCCGCGAGGCCGCGGCGATGGACCCCCAGCAGCGGCAGCTGCTCGAGGTCGCCTGGGAGGCCCTGGAGGACGCCGGTCTCGCCGCCGACGACGTGCGGGGCAGCCGCACCGGGGTGTTCACCGGCGTCATCTACGGCGACTACGGCGGACGGCTCGTCCACGCCCTCCCCGAGAGCGTCGAAGGACTCATCGGCATCGGTACCGCGGGCAGCGTCGCCTCCGGCCGGATCGCCTACACCCTCGGGCTGGAGGGCCCCGCCGTCACCGTCGACACGGCCTGCTCCTCGTCGCTGGTCGCCACCCACCTCGCGGCCCAGGCCCTGCGCAGCGGCGAGTGCACCCTCGCCCTCACGGGCGGCACCACCATCATGGCCACCCCCGGCGTCTTCATCGAGTTCTCCCGCCAGCGGGGCCTGGCCCCCGACGGGCGCTGCAAACCGTTCGCGGCGGCCGCCGACGGCACCGGCTGGGCCGAGGGCACCGCCGTGCTCGTCCTGGAGACCCTCGGCAACGCGCGGCGGAACCACCACCCGGTCCTCGCCGTCATCCGCGGCACCGCCACCAACCAGGACGGCACCAGCAACGGCCTCACCGCCCCCAACGGCCCGGCGCAGGAGCGGCTCATCCGCGACGCGCTCAACGGCGCCGGGCTCACCCCGGCCGACGTCGACGTCGTCGAGGCGCACGGCACCGGCACGACCCTCGGCGACCCGATCGAGGCGCACGCCATCCTCAACACCTACGGCCGCGACCGCCCCGCCGACCGCCCGATCCACCTCGGGTCGGTCAAGTCGAACATCGGCCACACCCAGGCCGCGGCGGGCGCCGCCGGGATGATCAAGATGGTGATGGCGCTGCGGCACGGCATCCTGCCCCGCAGCCTGCACGTCGACGCGCCGTCCCCGCACATCGACTGGACCAGCGGCAACGCCCGGCTCCTGGACGAGGCCCGGCCCTGGCCCGACACCGGCCGCCCGCGCCGCGCCGCCGTCTCCTCGTTCGGCATCTCCGGCACCAACGCCCACGTGATCCTGGAGCAGCCCCCGCAACCGGAGCCGACCGGCGCGGCACCGGACGGGCGGCCGGTGGCGTGGCCGCTGTCCGCGCGCACCGACGCCGCCGTGCGCGAGCAGGCCGGGCGGCTGGCCGCGTACCTCGACGCCCACCCCGGCGCCGACCTGGCCACCGCGGGCCGGCGGCTGGCCGGGCGCACCCCGTTCGACCACCGCGCCGTCGTCGTGGCCGCCGACCGAACCGCGCTGCGGTACGGCCTGCAGGCCCTCGGCCGCGGCGAGCCCTCCCCGGCCGTGGTCCGCGGCACGGCGGGCGCCCCGGGCGGGCTGGCGGTGCTGTTCACCGGGCAGGGCAGCCAGCGCTCCGGGATGGGCCGGGAGCTGTACCGCGCCTACCCCCGCTTCGCCGAGGCCCTCGACGAGGCCTGCGCCCACCTCGACCCGCACCTCGACGCTCCGCTGCGCGAGCTGATGTTCGCCGACGCGGACGAGCGGCTGCACCGCACCGGCTACACCCAGGCCGCCCTGTTCGCGCTGGAGGTGGCGCTGTACCGGCTCGTCACCGCCTGGGGCCTGCGCCCGGCGCTGCTGCTCGGCCACTCGATCGGCGAGCTGGCCGCCGCCCACGTCGCCGGGGTGCTCGACCTGCCCGACGCGGCCCTGCTCGTCGCCGAGCGCGGCAAGGCCATGCAGTCCCTGCCGGAGGGCGGCGGCATGCTGGCCGTGCAGGCGTCGGAGTCCGACGTCGAGCCGCTGCTGACCGGGGGCGTCGGCGTGGCCGCGGTCAACGGCCCCCGCGCCGTCGTGCTGTCCGGCCCCGCGGCCGCCCTGGACGACCTGGCGGCAGCGCTGCGACGGTCCGGTCACAAGGCGAAGCGTCTCGTCGTGAGCCACGCGTTCCACTCCGCCCTGATGGACCCGATCCTCGAGCGCTTCGGCGCGGTCGCGAGCGGGCTGACGTACCGCCGCCCGCAGCTGCCCGTCGTCTCCAACGTCACCGGCCGCCTCGCCGCCGGCGACGACCTGGTCACGGCCGACTACTGGGTGCGGCACCTGCGCGGCACGGTCCGCTTCCACGACGGCCTGCGCGAGCTCGCCGCCCGCGGCGCCGGTGCCCATCTGGAGCTCGGCCCCGACGCGGTGCTGTCCGGCCTGGTACCCGCGGACGGTGTGGCGGTGCCCCTGCTGCGGGCCCGCCGCCCGGAGCCGTGGGCCGCCGTCACCGCTGCCGCCCAGCTGCACGCGACCGGCCGCCCCGTCGACTGGGCCGAGGTGACCGCGCCCGGCTCCGGCGCGCTGCCGGCCGCGCTGCCCGGCTACCCGTTCCAGCGCCGCCGGTTCTGGGTCGACACGCCCGCCGCAACCGTTGCCCCGGACACCGACACCGCGTTCTGGCGGACCGTCGCGGACGGCGACCCCGAGGCCCTCGGCGACCTGCTCGGCCTGCCCGACCACGGCCGTGAGGCGCTCGGCGCGCTGCTGCCCCGGCTGGGCGCCTGGCACCGGCGGGGCTCCTGGTTCCACCGCCTCGACTGGCAGCGGGTACCCGACGCCGACCCGGCAGTGCTCCCCGGGCTCCCCGGCCGCTGGCTCGTCGTCGCCCCGCCCGGCGTCCCCACCGGCGATGTCCTCGAGGCGTTGCACGGGGCCGGCACCGAGGCCGGCGCCGCCACGGTGACCGGCCTCGACCGGGCCGCGCTGGACGAGGGGCTGGCCGGGCGGGCCTTCGACCACGTGCTCTGGCTGCCGGCCGTTCCCGGCGGCGGCGGACCCGGCGAGGCGGCCGGCGACCCGCAGGTCGCCCTGCGGGCGACCGTGGCGCTCGCCGACGCGATCGACGACGCCGCGCCCGAGGCCCGGCTGTGGATCGCCACCGCCGGGGCGGTGACCGCGACGGACGCCGACGTCCCCGGCGCCCACGCGCACGCGGTGCTCTGGGGGCTGGGCCCGATCATGGCCGTCGAGCGCCCCCGCCGCTGGGGCGGCCTCGTCGACCTCCCGGCCCACCTCGACGCCGCCGCCGGTCGCCGGCTCGCCGTCGCGCTGTCCGGCGCCGCGGGCGACCAGGTCGCCGTGCGGGCCGCCGGAACCTTCGCCCGCCGCCTGGTCGCCGAGAAGACCGGCCCGGGCGGACCCGGCGATCCGCAGTGGACACCGACCGGCACCGTGCTCGTCACCGGCGGCGACCTGCCGCTCGGCCGGGACGTCGCCCGCTGGCTCACCGGCGCCGGCGCCGCCGAGGTCGTGCTCGCCACCCCGCCGGGCACCGAGGTGCCCGACCTGACCGCCCTGGAGGCCGAGCTCGCCCGGCGCGGCGCCAAGGTCACCGCGGTCGCCTGCGACCTCACCGACCCGGGCGCGGTGACGGCCCTCGTCGCCGGGCTGGCGACCGAGCCGGGGCCGGTACCGGCGTCCGGGCGGGCCCCCGCGACGTGCCCCGTGCCGGTGCTGCTCCCGGTGCCCGCGACGGCCCGCCGGCCAGTGCCGCCCCCGCCCGCGCCGCCCCGGCCCGGCCGCCGTCGGCTGACCGCGATCGTGCACGCCGCCGGCGCCCGCGCCACCGGACCGGAGGCCCTCCGCGCCGCTGGAAACCTCGACCGCGCCGCCGCCGCGCTCGGCCCGCACGCGACCATCGACACCGGCGCCACCGGCGCCGCTGCCGCGCTCGGCCCGGACGCAGCCATCGCCGCCGACGCCACCGACGGCGCCACCGCGCCCGGCCTCGACGCGTTCGTGCTCTTCGCGCCCGCCGCCGGCCTCTTCGGCGCCCCCTCCCGCCCGGAGGACGGCCCGCTGCACGCGTGCCTGGAGGACATGGCCGCCGCCGCCCGCGCCGAGGGCCGCCCCGCCCTCTGCGTCGCCTGGGGCCCCACCGGCTGCCCCGGCGAGGAGGACCTGCACCGGTGGGGCCTGCGCGACGTCGTGCCGGCCCTGGCGCTCGGTGTGCTCGCCCGGGCCGGCACCCGCGCGCAGGGTGCGCCGGTCATCGCCGAGCTCGACCCGGCCGGCGCCGCCGCGCACCGGCTGCATCGCGGGCCGCGACCTGCGCACACCGCCGCCCCCGACGGTGACCTGGCCCGCGAACTGGGCCGGGAACTGGCCGGGTGCACCCCCGACGAGCAGGTGGCGCGGCTGCTCGAAGCGGTGCTGGAACAGGCCGCCGCCGTCCTCGGCCTGGCCGCGCCCGGCGAGCTCGACCCCGACGCCAGCCTGCTCGACGTGGGCTTCTCGTCGTTCGCCGCGCTCGAGCTGAGCAACCGGCTGCGCCAGGCCGGTCTGGAGCTGCCGCCCGTGCAGATCCTCGACAACCCGACCCCGCGCGAGCTCGCGCTGTTCCTGCGGGCCGCGCTGATCCCCACCGACGAGAGGACTGACGTGACCGCCCTTGCCACCCCGGTGCGTGCGACGTGAAGGCCGAACCGGTCATCCGCCAGCACCGCACGACGCTGGACTTCCTGCGCCATATCCGCGCCTTCTCCCCCGTGTTCCTGGACACCGACGTCGACATGAGCGGCGTGCGGGCGCACCGGGCGGCGGGGCGGCGCTACTCGACCGTCACCTACGCGCTGCACGCCGCCGCCGGGGTCCTGGCCCGGCACCCGCACGCCAACGCCCACCTCGCCGGTGGGCGCCGGCCGAAGGTGATGCGGTACCCGGCGGTCAGCGGCAAGTTCGCCATGGACAAGACGTTCGGCGGGCAGCGGGTCGTGATGACGGCGGTGCTGCCCGGCCTGGACACGGCGAGCCTCGACGAGATCCAGGACCGGGTCGAGCACTACCGCACCGGCGACCCGGACACGATGCCGGAGTACGAGCGGGTGCGCCGCATGCAGCGGCTGCCCGGGCCGCTGCGGGCCGCGCTGTTCGGCGTCGCCGCCCGGTCCCTGGCCCTGCGGCCGAGCGTGTTCGGCACGTTCGCCGTCAGCTCGCTCGGGCACCGGGCCGTCGACGGGTTCTACTCCGTCGGCGGCACCACGATCACGCTCGGCCTCGGCCGGATCGCCGACCGGCCCGTGGTGCGCGACGGCGGGCTCGGCATCGCCCCGCTCATGCGGATGACGCTGACCTTCGACCACCGGGTCATCGACGGCGCCGAGGCGGCCGACGTGCTGACCGAGATCAAGGCGGCCCTGGAGGCGTACGCGGCGCCGGCCGAGAGCCCGGCCGTGACCCAGGCCGTGACCGAGACGACCGCGCAGCCGGTGGGGGTGGGCCGTGAATGACCTGAGCGAGCTCAAGAACTACGTCGTCGCGCACGCGAAGACGCAGCGCCTGCAGGGGTACCAGCAGGTGCTGGACCGCATCCGCACCGACGGCTCCGGGCCCGGCTCGTGGGCGCACGAGTGGTCGGCGGCCGCGAAGGAATGGGAGCGACAGGGCAAGATCCGCGACGCCTGCCGCGGCTTCGTCATGGCCCGCTTCCCGTTCGTCGACGGGGAGCCCCGCCGGGAGGCCCAGGACAACGCCGTGCGCGCGTTCGGCGAGTGGGCGCGGACCGAGCGCATCGAGCCGCTCACCGTCGACGCGCCGGGCGGACCGCTACGGTGCTGGACCATCGGGCTGTCGCGCACCGAGCGCCGGCCGCTCGTGGTCATCATGGGCGGCATCGTGTCCGTCAAGGAGCAGTGGGGCTCGATGCTGCCGTTCCTGCGCAAGCAGGGGCTCGCCGGCATCGCCATGGAGCTGCCCGGCATCGGGGAGAACACCGGCGTCTACACGGCCGAGAGCTGGAAGCAGCTGCCCGCGGTGCTCGACGCGGTCCGGGACCGCTGCGACGTGACGCGCACCTACGCGCTGATGTTCAGCTTCAGCGGTCACATGGCGCTGCGCTCGGCCGTCGACGACCCGCGCATCCACGGCATCGTCACCGGCGGCGCGCCCGTGCGCGGCTTCTTCACCGACGACGTCTGGCTGCGCAAGGTGCCGCAGGTGACCCTCGACACCCTGGCCCACCTGACCGGCCACCCGGTCGCCGAGCTGCCCGAGGTCCTGCCCGGCTGGGCGATGTCGCCGGGCGACCTGGCGGCGCTGGACATCCCGGTCGCGTGCTCGGCCAGCCTGCGCGACGAGATCATCCCGCCGTCGGACCTGCGCATCCTGCGCGAGAACGTCCGGCAGCTGTGGCTGCTCGAGCACGACGACGTGCACGCCGCGCCCGCACACTTCGTGGAGACGCAGCTGTTCGTCATGCAGTCGCTGCTGCGGATGCGGAATGTGCGCAATCTGCAAAGCCTGGGCGTCGGGCTGCTGCTGCGCGTGGCCAGGGCCAGGGGCCGTCGCATCACCGCCGCAGCCGCGAAACAGACCGGTAATCCATAGCGCTGCGAGCCGCCCACGACAAGGGCACATAGGGGTTCCTGCGGCTGCCCGTTGGTACCTACGTTGATGGCTGTAGGTACCAACGGGGAACCGACAACAGCACCGGAGGACTTGCTCATGCGCTACGAGGTGTTGGGACCGCTCCGTGTCGTCCACGACGGGCTGCCGTTCAGCGTCGGCGGGCACAAGGTCGAGACCCTCCTCACCGTGCTGCTGGCTCGCGCGGGACAGCTGGTGACGCACGATCAGCTCATGTCGGAGATGTGGGGCGAGCGGCCGCCCCGGCGGGCCACCGCGGGCCTGCACGTGTACGTGTCGCAGCTGCGCAAGTTCCTGCAGCGCTCGGGGCGCACCGACAGCCCGGTCGTCACCCGGCCGGCGGGCTACCTGCTCGAGCTCGGCCCGGACGAGCTCGACGCGCACAGGTTCCTGGAGCTGGCCGGGCGGGGCCGGGCCGAGATCCGCGAGCTGCGCCACGACGCGGCCAGCGAGACGCTGAGCGCGGCGCTGGGGCTGTGGCGCGGCCAGGTCCTCGACGACCTGCGCCCGGGCCCGATCCTCGAGGGATACGTGACGTCGCTGATGGAGACCCGCATCGAGTGCGAGGAGCTGCTCATCGAGGCCCGGCTCCACCTGGGACGGCACCGCGAGCTGATCTCGCCGCTGTACGCGCTCACGGCGTGCAACCCGCTGCGGGAGGCGCTGTACCACCATCTGATGCTGGCCCTGTACCGCTCGGGCCGGGCCGCCGACGCGCTGCAGGTGTTCCAGTCGGTGCGCCGGCTGCTGCACCGCGAGCTCGGCCTGGAGCCGTGCCGGCAGCTGCAGGACCTGCAGCGCGCCATCCTCAGCGCCGACCGGCTGCTGGACCGCCGGGCCGCCTGAACCGTCGCGCACGAGAGAGCCGGCCCCGGGCGGGGCCGGCTTCGTCGCATGACCGCGCCTACGCGGCGTACAACGCGAACAGCTCCTCGATGTTCGGCGCCTCCAGCAGCGCCGGCAGCGGCACCTGCCGGTCGGTGGCCTCCTCCATGTGGGCCACCATCCACAGCAGGTGCACCGAGTCCCAGCCGGGCAGCTCGTCGAGCCGCCGCCCGGCGTCGTCCGCCGTCACCTCCAGGCCCAGCTCGTCGCGCAACAGCGCGATGAACTCGTCGATCGTGGTCACCGCGGGCTCTCCTCCTCGTTCTCGACCAGCCGCACGTACTGCGGCACCTCGGGCAGCTCCGCCAGGTCGTGGCGGTACGTCGTGGCGGCCTCGTCCTCGTGCACCGCCAGGAACCCGTGGCGGGGCAGGAAGTCGCGGACACCGGCGTTCTTCTTCGTCGGCCGGTAGGTGCCGTGCACCGCGGCCGCCCCGCCGTCGCGGGCGGCGCGCAGCACCGCCGCCAGGCAGGCCTGCTCGATGCCGCGGCTGAAGACCCGGCAGCTGAGCAGGAAGTTGTCGATGTGCACGCCGTCGTCCTCGCGCCGGGTGAACACGGCGCCGACGATGCCGTTGTCGCCGAAGCGGTCGGCCGAGCGGATCGCGTGCACCTCGCGGCGCGGATCGGCGACCACCGCGTCGAGCTCGGCCGGCTGCAGCCGGTCGGTGGTGAGGTTGAACTGGTTGGTGCGCAGTGTCAGCTGGGACAGCCGCCCCAGGTCGCGGGGCCGCGCCGGGCCGAAGCGGACCACGACGCCGAGCTCGCGCAGGTAGTCGTCGAGGGACTGGAACGAGTGCAGGAAGTCCGCCCGGGTGCGCTCGTCGCGGTAGCGGCCGGGCCGGGCGCGGTCGTCGGCGGTGACCTCCCGCACGTCGAACCAGCCGTCGGCGAGCAGCCTCGCCACGTGCCCGGCCGGGTCCTCGCCGACCGCCACCACGGCCACCTCGGGCAGCTCGCGGCGGACCAGGCCGCACTCGTACGGGCTGTCGTCGACGAACACGAAGCTGTCCAGGCCCACGTTGAGCACGGCCGCCGTCTCGCACAGGTTGCCGGGCTTGGGCTCCCAGTTGGCGCTGACCCGCACGAAGTCCTCCTCGCGCAGCGCCAGCTCCGGGTGCGTGCGCAGCACCTCGCGCACCGGCTCGAGGTCGTTCTTGCTGACCGCGGTCACGAGCACGCCCTGCGCCCCGAGCTGGCGCACGGTGCGCTGGAAGGCCTGGAACGCGTCGCCGCGGTACCCCCCGGCGACCTCGATCCCGTCCGGCCCGTCCTCGCCGAGCACGCCGCCCCACACGGTGCCGTCCAGGTCCAGCGCCAGCACCTTCTTCGTCCGGCCGAGCTGGTGGCGGGCCAGGTGCGCGACCTGGCGGGCGTAGGCGGCCAGCAGCTCCGGGCGCAGGTGGGCCTTGGCGTAGACGCTCAACCGGGCGTCGTCGGCGCCGACCCCCTCGGCCAGCAGCGGGTCGAGGTCGAGCACGACCAGCCCGGGATGGCGCTCGGCCAGCGCGAGCAGGTCGGCGTTGCCGGTGCGCCAGGCCGCGCCGAGCCGGGCCCGGGAGCGGTGGTCGACCAGCTGCGCGGCGAAACGACGGGGCAGGGGCAAGGTGTTGTACACCAGCGTGCCGGACCCGTGCCCGCCCGCCTGACCGGCCAGCCAGTCCAGCAGCTGGACCTTGCCGGCGAGCGTCTTCGCGGCGTCGTCGGCGCTCCACGGCACCGGTATCTCGTCGAAGACGATCATCGGGTCGAGCACGCACAGCGTCAGGTCGGCGTTCGCCGCGGCCAGGGCGCTGCCCGGGTCGGACAGGTCGGCGACGTAGCTGTCGAAGCTCGACGTCACCGGGCGCAGCAGCAGCCCGTGCCGGGCCAGCTCGGCGGTCAGCGCGGGCACCAGCGGGTTCAGCGTGCCGTGGCCGGTGACGGCGACCGTGACCGCGGTCACGCCGGGGTGCGCGGCCAGGACCTCGTCCGGGTCGAGCCGGGCCAGCAGCTGCCCGGCCCAGCCGAGGCGCTCTTCGGGCAGCTCGGCGAGCAGGGCGGGCACCTCGGGGTACGACGCGACGAGTTCCCGCCCGCGGTGCAGCTCGCGCAGCCGGTCCTGCGCCGCGGTACTCACGGCATCTCCACGGCGAAGCCGGACTTGATCCACTTGCTGGACTCGATCGCCACGCCCAGCGCCCGGTCGCCCGCGCCCATCCGCGGCAGCAGCAGCTCGAGCTGGAAGAACGGCAGCGCGTTGCCCATGTTGCCGGTCTCGCGCACGCACGAGATCTCCTGCAGCCCGGCCACGTCGAGCAGGCCGGTGATGCGCTCGGTCATCTGCCCGGACAGCTGCGGCGGCAGGAGATAGTCGGCGTCCTCGACGCTCCAGTCCAGCTCCTCGAGCAGCTCGTGGAACATCTCGACGGCCATCGCCGGTACCGCCTCCTCGATCGCCTTGTAGTCCTCGGCGATCGGCAGGTGGTCCGGCAGCGTGTCGCCCCAGCCGAACCAGTCGGCGCTCTGCCCCGGGGCCCGGTTCAGGCCGGTCAGCCGCACGGAGACGTGGCGCAGCAGCGGCGCGCCGGGCGCCGGGTCGCGGCTGAGCACCGCGGCGCCAGCGCCGTCGCCGAACAGCACCGTGTTGACGAGGTGGCCCGGCTCCATGCGGCGCGGGTCGAGGCCGGGGCGGAAGTGCTTGAAGCAGGTGTCGGCCCCGATCACCAGCGCGGTGCGGTGCCGGCCCGCGATGAGCAGCTGGCTGGCCACGTCGAGCGCCTGCAGCGCGCCGGTGCAGCCGGACTGCAGCTGGAAGGTGGTCAGGTCGTTGACGCCGAGCCGGTCCGCGACGATGTTCACCGTCGCGGGGATCAGCTGGTCCGGCGACCAGGTCGCCATCACGATGAGGTCGAGCTCCCCCGGCTCGATGCCGGCGTTGGCGATCGCGCGGCTGCCCGCCTCGGCGCCGAGCTCGGCCAGGCTGTACTCGCGCTTGCCGGTGTCGAGGTCGAACGCGAAGTGCCGGAAGCTCGTCCCGACGTAGGTGTCGATCCACTGCGCGAACGACGCGGTCATCTTGAAATGGCGGGCCAGTCCCGCGTTGTCGATCGGCGCGCCCGGCAGGGCGGTGCCGATCGAGCGGATGTGAACCCTGGGATCTGCCATTGCACGTCCTCCTCGCGGCACGATGGCTTCGCGCACGATCCTCGGCCGCCGGGCTAAGCCCGGACTAACGCGCGGCTTGGCCCGCCGCCGCGCGTCGCCGCCCGGGATCGGGGGCGATAGGGGTGTCCGGCGCGGCGCGGCGGCTCGTAGCGTTCCGTCAGGCGCGACCAGGCCGGCCCCAAGGAGGCGCAATGTCCGTCCCGGATCCCAGCTCCGTTCCGGAGCAGACCGACGTGCTGGTGGTGGGCGGCGGCCCCGCCGGCGCGCTGCTCAGCTGCATGCTCGCCCGCCGGGGCATCGACGTGACGCTGGTGGAGAAGCAGGCCACGATCGAGCGTACGTTCCGCGGCGACACCATCACCGGCCCGTCGCTGCTGATGCTCGACAAGCTCGGCTTCGGCGAGGCGATCCGCCGCCACGGCACGCAGCCGGTGGAGCGGATGGTGATGTTCATGGAGGGCCGGCGGGTCATGACGCTGGAGTACGGCCGCCTGCGCAACGGCACCGTGCCCGTGGACATGCCGCAGCCCGCGCTGCTGGAGATCATCAACCGGGCCGCCGCCGAGGAGCCCGGCTTCCGGTTCTTCACCGGTACCGCCCTGAGTGAGCTGGTCGAGGAGAACGGGCGGGTCGTCGGCGCCGTGCTGCGCCGCGGCGAGGAGCGCATCACCGTGCGGACCCGGCTCGTGGTCGGGGCCGACGGGCGGTTCTCCAAGGTGCGCAACGCGGCCCGGATCGCCGCGAACATCACGCCGATGGAGCGCGACGTGCTGTGGTTCCGGCTGCCACGCCCGGGCGGGTGGCCGCCGCAAACCGAGTTCTTCGTCAACCGCGACCGCCACGTCGTGGTGATGCCGACGTTCCCGGACGCGCTGCGGGTCGCCACGAACCTGCCGAAGAAGGCCCTCGGCGAGTGGCGCAAGGCCGGCCTGGAGACGATGAAGCGCAACATCCGCGAGCTCGACCCGCGCCTCGGCCCGCTCATGGACGAGGGCCTGCACAGCTGGGACGACACCAGCTTCCTGGAGATCTTCACCGCGCAGGTCGACGAGTGGACCCGCGACGGGCTGCTGCTCATCGGCGACGCCTCGCACACCGTCACGCCGATCCTCGGCCAGGGCATCAACCTCGCGATGCAGGACTGCATCGAGGTCACTCCGCTGCTGGCCCGGGCGCTGTCCGGGAGCCGGGGCGTGGTGCCGGCCGCGACGTTCGCCGAGTTCGTCGCCCGTCGCCGCCGGCACAAGGACAACGTGGTGCGCTACCAGGCCCGCAACGAGTCCGGGCTGGTCGCCAGGACCCCGCTGCAGACCCTGCGGCGGCGGCTGCGGTACCAGATCCTCGACCACATCCCGGGCCGCTACCGCTTCGCCCCGGCGATCCTGTCCGACGCCTATCCCATCGACCCGGACGACCTGCGCTCGGCCGGCAACCAGCAGAAGGTGCCCGCATGAACGACCTGCTGACCGTCGTACCGGACGCGGTCCGGGACCTCGAGGCGGCCGGCCCGGCCGGGGTGGCCGCGATCACCGCCGCCGACCCGGTCGACGCCGCCTACTACGCGCTCCTCCTCGGCATCGCCCTGGAGACGCCCGCGCCGCCGGCCGGGCTGCGCGACGCGATCCGCGCCGCGGTGCCGGACCTGCTGGCCCTGGCCGCGGCGCCGGGCGAGCCGGGGCGGACCCTCGCCCTGGTGTTCCTCCTCGGCCACCTGCCCGAGGAGCGCGCGGCGATCCTGGCCGCGGCGCCGGGCCTGCCGATCGGCGACGACGACCGGGACCGGCTCGGGCGCTGCCTGGCCGAGGTCGACCTCGACGACCCGGAGCTGACCCGGGTCTGGCCGCACCCGGCAGTGTGGCGCGACCTGTCCGAGGAGGACCGGGCCTTCGACCGGGCCTGGATGCGCGGCCTCGGCCCGGGGAACGCCGCCATGGCGTCCACGTTGGACACCGTGTCGCTGCTGGCGTACGCGGGCGCCCTGGCGCTGTGGACGCTGCGCGACGGCGCGACCGGCGACGGCCCCGACCCCGACCTCGCGCTGCCCGACGCCGGC